>NZ_JBANBK010000057.1:0-57225 GCF_053572325.1 Bradyrhizobium sp. UFLA05-112
TCGGAACGGTCGTAGGCGTCGTTCGGAGTTAAGAACGCCTTGTACATACACACTTCGTAACTCCGAACGATCTATAATCACGGCAGCACGACGGTGTGTTCGTGAACAAATTGAACCACTACTACTAGTTGGGGCGGTCCGTTTGGGCCGCCCTAATCACATGAGGGCAAGCAAATGAAGGACAAACGGATATATGTAGAGCGCCGAGACGAGGGCGACTATGCCGTTCGACGAGCCAACTCCGATAGGGCCAGCGACGTGCTTCCAACCCAACGTGAAGCCATCGAACGGGCTCGGGAATTGAGTACCGATACAACGCCTCATGTCGAGCGCGTCCGTCATACGTCGAGGGGTACGCCTGACAAATGGCGCAAACCGTAGCTGCTCGGCCCAACACGCCTACCCCAGATCAGCGCAGCGATGTCCGGGCAACATCTAGCTAACCCACCCCACGTGCCGCTCTGTTCATGCGGACCATTTGCCGTAAGAGCTGCGGGTACGTCTGGGGCCGTCCGGAAGATGGCTAGCGAAATATGGCGATAGTCAAGAACCCGGTTCTCTTTTCGACGCATTTTGGTATTGGACCGAAAGTTCTACACGACGCTGGTCTGATCGACCCCTTCTTGAACGTCGACACGCAGCTTTTCATCTGTCCAGTTCTACTTGGAAAGTCGGCTAATCTCGTCATTCGAACCGAAGCTCTCCCGGCCTTTCGCGCGCATTTTGAGAACTTTATACGCTTGCTTGTTATCTCGCGAGCAGAAGGAGACGCCGCATGGCGCGGTGCCCGACGTCTCCTCAATCTTCGTGAACCTCCAGAAAATGGCCTCGGTTATGGAGGGAGCGGCAGGTCAGGCAATTCGCGGCCCGACGAGATCAGGGAGACGATTCTTCGCACTTCAAAGGAGATCGTTGATTTGGGTGCTCGCGACCCGGAAATGATCTCGCTCATGGGGTTTTTTGAAGACCGAGTCGGCCCAGACACGATTAGTGACTTTACCACGCGGGTTATCGCCAGCCAGCTCGCCAAGGTGACGGAAGCTTTCTGTCAATCGCAAGGCATCCCGGTGAGGAAGCAAGACGAGCTTGACGAATACGGTTTGCCCTCCTTTCACGATCCCGCTGCCGTGGAAAAGACTGTCGTCCTAGTGCCTCGCGATATAGTTCGTGATTTGCCGATCGCAAACGATTGGTCACAGATCGAAGCAGCGGCGACTGCGAACCGCCAGATTAGAGACCGCGTCAATAGGTATTTGGCAGGGATCACTCGACCAACCGTCGCAGAACGAAAGGCGGCGTTGCGATCTGCTGCAACGGAGTCCGCCGAACTTTTCGATTCGTTTTTGCAGTCCGTAAAGGGCTCTGCCGCCCACTATGATCCAAATAAGGATGCGCTCGGCTACTTTCGCTTAAAAGAAATACTGGCTACCGACACCACTCTCTTTAAGACCGGTCAGCGCTACGATTTTTCAGCTGGTTTTTCGACGATCGTCGATATGGTTCATCAGACCCTCGACCTTTTCAAACATCATGTTGAAAAAGGAAACTTGTGGGAAGAGCTCTGGATTGACGGAGTGCCGAAACGAGAGCGAGCCGCACAACTGATCTACTTCGCGATGGCCGATAGCTTTTGCAAAGCAAACAACATCGACATCTCACCGGAAGCCAATATGGGAGGAGGACCCGTCGATTTTAAATTCAGTGGCGGCTATGAAGCGCGAGTACTCGTCGAAATGAAGCGGTCGCACGGAACGGTTCGACACGGTTACGAGAGGCAATTAGAGATCTATAAGGAGGCGGCTCGTACTAACCATGGTATCTTTGTCGTGATCGACTATGGAGATGTCGGAGACAAACTCAACCAAATACGAGCAATCCGGGAAGCGCGCTTGAAGGCTGGAGAACCGGCTTCAGAAATCGTTGTGATTGATGCCACGCCTAAACAATCGGCAAGCAAACGGAAATGACTTCGAGGTGGCCGCTTGCGCTTGCATAGAGCACGTAGGATGGGTAGAGCGCAGCGAAACCCATCAATTGCCGCTGCAAAGATGATGGGTTTCGCAAGGGCTCAACCGATCCTACGTGCTTCAGCTAACTTTCTACGTGCTTCAGCTAACTTTCGCATGCTCCGCGATTAGGTGCACACCGTAATCCCCAGAAATTGCCTTTGCGGTCGAGCCCTTCCCTCCTAAACTCCAGACACCACCGGCATGGGTTCCGACGGGCCCGGTAGAAGCGGAGTCAAGTTGTGCCCAAACCGGAAAGCTTCCCGATCGAGAAGATCTTCGTTCCCACGAAGCAGAAGAAAGCCATCAGGCCCGAAACCGTCGGGGAGATCGCGGAAAGCATTCTGGACATCGGACAACAGGCCCCCATTTCCGTTCGGCTCGACGGAGACCGCCTCGTTCTGGTCGAGGGACTGCATCGGCTCGAAGCCTGCAAGGCGCTCGGCGAGACAACCATTATCGGTGTCTTGGTCCCAGCCGAGCTTGCTCAACACAAGCCCCTGCTGTCCGACAGACCAGAAGTCGAGGCTGAGCGCATCAAGATGGCGCGATTGAAACAGTTGCGCCTCGAGAAGGAAGCCGCGGAGGCATCGACAGCTGCCTCGAAGCGCGTCAACGCAACGGAAGCGCCGCGCACCCGTCCGACGAAAGGCGTCAGCGACAATCCGAAGGCATCACCGGGACGGACTACGAAATCGACACCGAAAACATTGTCGGACTGGATCACGCAGCAAAAGGGCAGCGGCGGCCGCTATTGATTGTCGGCTCCAGCTCGTAGGATGGGTAGAGCGCAGCGAAACCCATCAATTACCGCTGCAAAGATGATGGGTTTCGCAAGGGCTCAACCCATCCTACGCGCTGAGGCTTTGAATGAGCTTGCCTACGGTGGTGGAGACGCGCGCATAAGCGCCTGTTACCTCCGCCCCGAAGCTAACCCGATCTCTGAGGTGTCGTTCCGCTTGACGCTTAGTCGTTGAAGGGAATCTCTGGCGCCGGCGAGGCTGGGAGACCGGGCTCGGTGATGCTACCGCAATTACTTTGTGGCTTGTGCTCCGCGAGTGCATCGCGGAAGAACGCCAGCGCATCCGGGAAGGCGGCATTCAGTCCACCGTTGTGACTGGCGCCGGAATAGGTCCGCCATACAACATCGCTGCCGGCAGCACACAAAGCCGCCACAGCGGCAAATTGCCGACGCGGCACCAGTAGCGAATCGGCAAGGCCGGTGCCGAGCAGAACCGGCACGGGCAAGCGTGCGGGGGACATGTCGGTGACACGGACAAGTCTTGCCTCGATCTTCTCAAGAGGCTCCACGAAGGCATTGTCCGCCGTGATTTCATCCCGCTGGGCCGCCGAGCGCATCTCGGCGGTACAGCCCTCGCGCGCAGCCTTCACAAGCGCCCTACCCTTTTCGGTCACGAGCTCGTCGAGCGGTGGCGCATCGTCCGGCAGGGCGCCACCCAGCATCGTGAGCGAGACATAGACTGGTGAGCCAATTGCTTGCTCCGGCAGCTTATAGGGACCGTCCGGAAAGGTGGAGACGAGACCTGTCGCGACTGTTGCGAGCAGCGGCACATCGGGAGCGTAACTCCTCGAAATGCGTGTCGCGCCCAGAGCCGCGCCGGAGCCCTGCGATTGGCCGGTGACGAAGACTTTGCGTGCGAGCTTTTCGGCATGGGAAACAAGTGCGGCACGCACGGCGTCAAGCACGGAGCGCCCTTCCGCCTCCCAGATCAGGTAGGGATGCGGTCCGGGGCCACCAAGGCCCTGGTAGTCCGTGGCCACCACGGCGAAACCATTTTCAAGCCATCGCTCTATATAGGTGGCATCGCGCGGCTTGTGGCCCGTCCAGGACGGCGCGCAGCGATCAGACACGCCCAGCGTCCCGTGCGCCCACGCGACCAATGGCCAGCCCCCGGCCGGCGGCTCCCCCTTGGGCAAATAAAGCGTCCCGCTCACGGGAACGACGCTCGCGTTCCAGCGCAGGTCGGTCGAGGTGTAGAGAATTCGCTCGGCAAGAGCTGCCTTCGTGATCTCCGGCTGCGCGAGCATCGGCTCCTCGCGCAGCATGACTCCAGCGCGCTCGGGCAGCGCCTGCGTCCAGCGATAGAACGGAGACAGATCCTGATCGCCCCACAGCGGGCCTACCGGAAGGGCCGCGAACTCTGCGCGCGCCTGTGAAGCGATCAACGCTGCGACCACCGCGAGCACCCGCACCGGCGTCAATCCCACACATCCAAACATAGTCCCTACCCGCTTCGTTTCATTGTGCACAAAGGCTAGCAGAGTCATTTTGCGGATGTCACTATTCTTCCGGCATCGATCGCCGATACCGTATGGAATTGAACGATCAACAGGCGGGCCCTGAAAAACGGCGCTCGGCGCCGGCCAACTCAATCCAGGCAGTTCCTTCGCCCGCCCTCAATAAGATCGAGAATCGCTCGCGCTGCCTCGAGCACATTCGTCCTGGGCCGAATATGCCGGCCACTCGGGCGCGGAATAGTTCGTCGTAGCTCGTAGGATGGGTAGAGCGCAGCGAAACCCATCAATTGCCGCTGCAAAGATGATGGGTTTCGCAAGGGCTCAACCCATCCTACGTGCTGGAGCGGTAGCCGCAATCCGCCGATTGCGGCTATCTCTCCTCACACATCAAGCCGATCGTCTCACGCCGCTTTCGCCTGTTCCGGCGCCGCCGTCTCCATCGCTCTCATGTAGAGATCAAGCAGGGTTTCTCGCTCGTCGCGCTCGTCCTCGTCCTGCTTCCGCAGCTTGATGATCTCCTTGAGGATCTTCACATCGAAACCCTCGGCCTTGGCTTCCGAAAACACTTCCTTCTTCTGCTCGTTCAACTCCTGCAGTTCGGTATCCAGATTCTCGATCCGCTCGACGAACGAACGAATTTTTCCGCCGGGAATGGTGACGTCAGACATGGTGCCTCCCTGTTGAATGAGGCCGTGAAAATGACTGCAAAGGAATGACCAATGTATTAACCGACGGACCTCGCACCGCACGCGGGAACCCGCGCAACCGACAAGCGTCCTCACGATCTTGCAGCCGACAGCTCGTAGCGCGCAGCCCGCAGGATGGATCGAGCGCGGGATCGTAGGGTGGGTTAGCGACTTGTCCGCCGAAGCTCAACGAGCGAAGGCGGAAGTGTAACCCACCACTTTGCTTTCGTACGGTGAGAGAAGTGGCGGGTTACGCCTGGCGGACTGCGCTTCGCGCAGCCGCAGGGCTAACCCACCGAGCTATGCAGGAAATTTGTTCTGCATCTGACTCTGCTTCGTTCTCAAGGAACGAATCGGAATCGCGCAAATCAACCGCCAGCAAGTCTTAACGTTCTATTTTCTTGCTGAGGCTTTGAATGAGCTTGCCCACGGTGATGGGTGGAGCGACTTGTCCGCCAGCGCGTAGGATGGGTAGAGCGCAGCGAAACCCATCAATGCCGCGGCGAGCATGATGGGTTTCGCAAAGGCTCAACCCATCCTACGCGCTGTCCAACAAACTACCGCACCATGCCGACCAGTGCCGCCGCGACTTTCTTGTTGCCCTCGACGCTCAAATGACGTCCATCGGGACCGGTGCCGCCCGGCTGCCTCACCACCGACATGTAAATCCCCATGGCGTCGACGACACGGATGCCCCGCGCTTTCAACTGGCTCTTGATCGCCGCGATATTGGCAGCGGCCTGAGCCGGGCTCATATTGTGCCTGATGTCGTTGGCGGCATTGTCGCACAGGATGACGATCCTGGTCCCCGCGGGGACTGCGCTCGACACCCGCGCAAGTGTCGCGTCAGTGGTCTCTCCCCAAACGCCCGCATTTGCGACATGGACCTGAGAACCCTTGGCGCGCAGCAATCCCTCCAGCACGGCCGGCCACATTTCGGATTCGGAGACGTTGCCACGTACGGCGCTATGGCCCAGCGCCACGATTTGTGCGGAAGCGGGATTGGCCGAGGCAACAACGATGCCCGCGACAGCAACGAAGAAAATTCGCAAATTCGAATAATTCATGCCAGCTCCATCTATTTTGAAAATCACTTCAATCAGGGCTGAATGGATGCCCCCCCCGAGATTGGCAGCATCAATGTTCTCCATCAATCCGCGGTTAGCAATATGCATTACGCCCGAGCCCGGCTTTTGCGTATGCAGCGCGCGTAGGGTGGGTTAGCCTTGCAGTTCGCTAGGCGTAACCCACTTCATTCGTTTCCGCCCAGGCAAAGAGTGGTGGGTTACGCCTTCGGCTAACCCACCCTACGAGCTCCATCCGCGCTATTGGCTTCTCACCGCTCATCATTCGCCGGCGCATTGCGGCGTGCTTGTCTTGCGGCTTGCCTTGCAGCCTTCCTGGCAACCCAGCGCGCGCGAAATTGCTTCGCGGCACGAAAGGTCCGCGGGGCGATCACCTGAAATGCCATAGAGGCGACTCCGGCGACCACCCCTTTCACCACGTCAAAAGCGAAATCGGGTCCAAAATACTCCCACATGACCCCGCGTCCTTCTTCGCAGGGCCACCGCCGGCAGGCATGGGCAAGACAAACAAATGAAAAGCCCCGTCCGTCACCGGCGGGGCCCAGAAAAATCCCTGTGCGCCTTGTTTAGCGCGCACCCGAACCTCTTTGGTTCACCCGCTCAAGGTGGACTCAATGCGAAAGCTGCAAAGCATGGCCGTGAGCTTGTGGACGCACATGACGAGGTTCCTGAGATTGCCGCATGCCCCTCTCACAGAGTGTACTGGAGGCAGGGCCAACATGCGCGCCACACAACCAGACCGACGGGTTTCCGTCTGTGCGCTATTTCACACTTGTAGCCACATTTTCGAGCAAGCTCGTAGGACGTAGGATGGGTAGAGCGAAGCGAAACCCATCTCTAGTCGCCGCACCGATTGATGGGTTTCGCAGGTGCTCAACCCATCCTACGTGATTCCCGGAAGAGCGGACAAGTCTACCTTGCGCCCGACGAGCCAAGGTCTTCGCCGACGCCGTCGAACGGCGTCTCGGCGGCGACGGCTCTAACAGATGCGGGGCGAACGAAAATGTCATGCACGAGCCCGAGCTTCCCAAGCCCCAGGATGATCAGGCCGTTGATGTCGATCTCGTACCAGGCGTGCGAGATGTAGGCGTCGCGCGGAAACCGGTGATGGTTGTTGTGCAGCCCTTCACCGAAGGTGAGGATCGTGGTCACCAGCTCGTTGGTCGTGCCGTCGGAGGTCTCGAAGCGACGGTAGCCGTAGCGACCGTCGCTATGGCAGACCGAGTTGACCAGCGAGGTGGCCATGGTCATGACGTAGCTGCGGAACAGGCCGGAGAACAATATGCAGCCAATCATCGTGTGCACGCCGCCGAACGCGTAGCCGATCGCACCCGGAATGATCACCGCCGACAGCGCGTACCAGTACCAGCGTGTTCTGGTGAAGAACATGGAGATCGGGTCGGCCAGAATATCCTTGGCGTAGTATTCGCCATCGGTCGTGGCCTGGTCCCACACCCAGCCGCCCTGCGCATGCATCATGCCCTTGACGAAGTTGACATAGCGGTTGCCGTCGCCGTCATAGTAGGGGCTGTGGACGTCGCCGGGCTTGTCCGAGTGAAGATGGTGCCGCCGGTGGTTGCTCACCCACTTCAGGATCGAGCCCTGCACCGCCAGCGTCGCGATCGCGGCGAAGATCGTCCGCATGACCGGACTGCACCGGAAGCTCCGGTGCACGAAGTAGCGATGCATGAAGCCGATCCCGACCGTGGTCAGCATGAACATGCCGACGAAGACCGAAACCTCCACCCGGCCGATGCCTTGCCAGACTCCCCAGATCAGCGCAGCGATCGAACCGCCGATCATGAAGCCGAACGCGATATAGGAATCGAGAAACTTGGCGTCGACCACCGGACCTTCGAGAAGCACACCCGGTGGCATTTTCCGGTCCAAACCTTCTTCCGACGCCACGCTCCGAATTGCGGTCATTTCACTCGATCCATTTACGGAAAATTAACGCTACTGCGGCGCAACCTACAGACGCATGTTGTTTCTCGCAAGGACCCGATCGGCCGGGTGAGCGCAGAGCCGGGATTCAATGAGACGGAGTCGGAGGGCGGTGACGCCAGATTTCACGGCAATACCATCGACTTCGCCGGGTGATGGTCGCAAGCGCCAGCCGCATTAACCCTAGCTCCAAAAGCCATGCCAAGGAAAAGCAACAGCCTCCTCCCTCGCCTGCGCAAGTTCCGGCGGGGCGCCCGGTGGGTGCGAAAGACATTCGCGCGCGCACCGCGGATGGTTCGGATCGCGTGTGGCGTCGCGATGCTGCTTGCGGCCATCGCGCTTTTCAACATCGCCTATCACGTGATGCGCAAGCCGACCGAGCTGTTCGTCTTTGTCGGAAACACCCTCGACAAGGAGCCGGCCGAGAACTGGCGGCAATACGGGCCGCTGTTCCGCACCTATTCCACCGCTACGATCACGCCCGAATTGCTGGCCGCGCTGGCGCAGGTCGAGAGTTCGGGCAATCCGGTGGCGCGCACCTACTGGCGCTGGCGATGGAGCCTCAATCCTCTCGCGATTTACCGGCCCGCCTCGAGCGCCGTCGGCCTCTACCAGATGACTGATCCGGCTTATGCCGAGGCCGCGCGGTTCTGCATCCGCGGCAACGCGGTCACGGAGACCGGCTGCGGGTTCACCAGCTTCCATATCCGCGCAATCCCGAGCCACGCGATCGAGCTGGCATCGGTGTATCTGGACCGCAATGTGGTTGCGGTTCTCGGCCTCGCGGGCGATGTGAAGGCAAGCGCGCAGCAGAAGCAGGATCTGGCCGCTCTGATCCATCTCTGCGGCGCGGGCCCCGCCTTAGCCTACGCACGCCGTCACTTTCAGATGATGGCCGGCGAGCGCTGCGGCGATCATCTCGTCGCGGGCTATATCTCCAGGGTCAACGCGATGAAGCGGCAATTCCTGCGCCTCGCGGCGGATGACGGCGGTTAAGTCTTAGAGGGCGTAGCAACGCGTAGGGTGGGCAAAGGAGCGTAAGCGACGTGCCCACCACTTCTGCCCGTGGCGACCAAAGAGGTGGGCACGCTTCGCTCTGCCCACCCTACAGTAGCCCGGATGAGCGTAGAGAGCGTACGGTGGCCGATCATGCGATCGTTGTTCACCACCAGTATGGCCACCGCCACCCCTCATAGCGGACCCACGACGGCACCAGCGGCGGACCGTACGGATCGACCCGGTCGTCCTCAGGGCGATAACGATAGCGTGGAACAACATTATAATCCCACGGAGTGGGCCTGAGCACGGGCACCGTGACAACAAGCCGCTGCTGTGGTTCGCGAACTACCTGGGCCTTCCGTGCCCGGGCTTCAGCACCTGATATCCCAAGGTTACACACAACGAGGGCCGTTCCGAGAGCACATGCGACGGTCATCATTTTCATGCGTCAGTCTCCTTCCCGCGAAGAGTGCTGAAGGACACAAAGCAAGGCAAGCTAATTCGCTCTCGCCATGCTCGAATGACCGCCGTTGCCGCCGGCGGATTTCGGCCACCGCGCGCACCAAACCGGCTTGTCACGACATTTGGGGTGCGAAGCCCCTGCGATGGGTCGAGAGCTTCCCCGCTACCTGATCTTCGCCAGGCATTCCTTCAGGCGCTCCAGCTCCGAACGAACCTGCGTCTCCATTGTGTCTTGCAGTGCGGCTATGCCCCTGCTGGACAATTCCGCGGAGGCCTTTCTGTCCAGATTCTGCTTCCAATCCCGGATGGCTTGCCTGGTGGCCCTTTGGGCTTCCGAGGTCGCCTTGCCGTATTCCTTCATGCAGGCGTCGGCCATCGAGCATGTCTGGCAGTCCTGGGCGGCGGCCGGACTTGAAAGCAGCAGGGCGAGTAGCGCTGTCAGGACTCTCATTGATCATCCTCCCCGCCATAACATAGCACGTCGCACGGATGCCTAGGGGACAACGCGCGGCTGCAAGGCGATCGGGGAACAGCTCCTGTAGTCAACCCGCAGCCCGGATGACGGTCGCCATAATTTCTCCCTCGCGCCCGCGTTGTCTTGGACGGCGGCGAGAACTATCCTCTTGATCGGACTGCCGCACTCGTTCCGTTGACGCGAGGCTGAATGGAGAGCGCATCGGTGGCTGAGACGCACGACCCGAAGCCGGATGATCCGAAGCCTGCTGAACCGCACGCCGATGGCGAGCTGACGCGGGCCTATGAGCAGATCAAAAGCGCTAACGAAGAACTTGCGCGGCTGGACCGAGTGGTTTCCGGATTGGAACGCGGCAGCGATAGCCCGCCCGCCCCGCAAGCAAAGGCCGATGCGGAACGCAGCGACGTTTCCCCGGATAAGCCGCCGGCGCCGCAGAGCCCTGTTAGCCAGCAAGGTAACCATCAAGGCCTGAAAGGGGATCGACCCATGCTGCGCGCCTTCGTTGGCCTGCTGCTGGCGATAGGCATCCTTGGTGCTGCCTTCGCTTCGCAATATCGCGATGAGGCCAAAGCGATCATGGCGCGATGGGCCCCGCCGGCCGCGGTTGCGCCCCCGGAGGTGTCGGAGCCTCGCAATTCTCCGACGTCGCCGGTAGTCCAGCTAGCTGCTGCGGATGGGCCGACGTCCGTGCCGGCACCGCCGGTCCCCAAGGAACCGGAGAAGCAAGTGGAGAAGCAAGCGGAAAGTGTTCCGCCAGCCCCCGCCACACCGCCCGACCAGACAGCCGCCGAGCTCGCGCAATCGCTCAAGACCATCACGCAGTCGCTTGCGAGCATCAACGAAAAGCTCGAGCAACTGAAAAGCAGTCACGAGCAAACGCTTCGCGAGCAGGCCGACGCCATTCAACAACTCAAGACGGCGCGGGAGAAGGATGCGGGGGACGCTGCGCGCCTCGCTGCGCAGGTGCAGGCGCTGCAAACGCAGGTCGCTGCGTCATCCGCGAAACCAGTTGCGCGGACCGTGATGAAGGAGAACGATGCGCCTGTGCGCCAGCACGTACAGGCAGCCGCACCTCGGCGGGCCCGGCCGCCGCGAGGACCCTGGATGCCCCCGCCCTATATGATGGACCTTTACGGCTATCCGGATTGGTGAGCCTGTACGACGGGTAGAGCAGCCTAGCCCGGATGGAGCGACATCCGGGTCTTCCGTTCCCCGGATGTCGCTTCGCTCATTCGGGCTACGAGTTCACTTTCGCTCAGAAAAATCCCGGGCTGAGATCCAGCCCATAGGTCAAGCCCAGCACGAACACGAACAGCGCGGCCGCCGCGAACAGCGCCAGATGCCTGAGAATGAAACCACGTAGCGAGGTGGTGGCAATGACAGCTTTCTGCGCAACGGGCATGACGGCCTCCAGTATGATTTCCAGAAATGGCCGCGCAAGATGCGGCGACCGCATCAAGCAGCGCGATCTGCAAAGCAACCATTAAAGAGATCACGTCCGTCTTGAACGGCCGTACATAACGAGTCGCGTAGCCCGGATGGAGCGCAGCGCAATCCGGGTATTGTCCCGTGGGCTCCAGTCCCGGATTTCGCTTTGCTCCATCCGGGCTGCGGACCGTCAACTGCGATGATGACATCATGCCGGTGATTTGCCCGACGCGTCAACCGAATTCGTCAAATCCGTAGATCGTCCCACCCGGCCACCGGCTACTTTGCATGGGGTTGTTTTCGCGTTTTTGGTTTTGTCCCCACCCGGCCCTGCCCGCCTCAGGGGATCTCGTACACCGACACCCGGTCCGCGATGCCGCTCAGTGCCACGCTGCGGCGCGTCGGCTGCAAGCCGCCGGCCTCGAGCAGGGTCCGCGCGCTGGCGTGCTCCACCACCGGCTCCGTCACCACGATCGCGCGTGAGGCGGCAAGCCCCTGGACGCGCGAGGCGATGTTGACGGTCTGGCCGAAATAGTCCTGCTGGCCGTTGAGCGTGACCGCGAGGCACGAGCCTTCGTGGATGCCCATCTTCAGCAGCAGGCCCTGATGCTGGCGCTCGGCGCCGAGGTCGCTCATCGCCTCGCGCATGCGGATGGCGGCGGCAATGGCACGGTCGGGCGTCTCGAAGGTCGCCATCACGGCATCGCCAATCGTCTTCACGATGGCGCCGTGTTCGGAGACGATGATCTCCTGCAAGAGGCGAAAATGCTCATTGACGAGATCGAAGGCGACGAGATCGCCGACATGCTCGTAGAGCCCCGTCGAATCGCGCAAGTCCGAGAACAGGAAGGTCAGGCTGAGGATCTTCAGGCGCTGGCCGATGGCGAGTGTGTCGGTGCGGTAGAGATCGCGAAAAGTCTGGTTGGTGAGGAGGCGTTTTGCCGTCAGCGCCGGCTTGCGCCGCGTCAGGAGATCCTCGAGCGCCTTGTTTGCGACCCACACCGCCGGCAGCACGCGGCCATCGGTGCGGTTGTCCAGCGCCAGCCGCAACGGCCCCGGGCGCAGTGTGACCGCCTCGGCAGGCGTCTCGGCCTTGCTGAAGATCATCGAGAGGTTTTGCCGCTCGCTGGTCTCCTCGCCCTTGATCTCGAGGAACTGGGCGGTGTGCGTCACGGGATCGAAGACGATCAACGTGCCTTCCGGCGCGTGCAGGGACAGGATGGCTCGCTCGCCCGGCGGCAGGTCGAAGGTCTCGAGCGTCACCTCGCGCAGCAGCGTCTCCACGTCGCCCGGGAGATCGATCGCCGAGCTCCAGAAGATCTGGCGATAGTAGTCGGCCAGCGACAGCTCGTCGGGATTGTGGGCCGCGATCTTGCGCACCCGCGGGCTGATCGTGAAGGTCACCTCGACCAGATTGTCCAGCGTCGTCTCATAGCCCGCGGCGCAGAAGGCGCAATGATAGTGCGGGCTGTTGAGGGTCTTCAGGCTCTTGTTGGCGGACAGCACACCGGCGCAGCTCGGGCAGATCACGCTCCAGGTCAGCTCGGCCATGCCGAGCTGCACCGCGTGCAGCAGGCCTGCGACGACGCGCTCCTCGTCGAGGCCGGCATTTGCCGCAAGGTCGAGCGCGTTCATGCGGTTCAAGGCATGGTCCGGCGCCTCCCGCACCATGCGCTCGAGCATGTCGACGACGCCTTCGTCAGCCGACTGGCGCAACACACCAAACAGGGTTTCGATTTCGCTCATGCAATGATGTTACCTGAAAGAGGCGCAAGCGGTAATCCGCTCCCCATCAGCTATGCTTCGTGAGGCAGGCCACAAGCCGTATCAGCCAAATGCTGCGTCACGATGATGGGAGGGAAACGGCCCGGATTTCCCTTGCTTTCCCCTCCCCGGCCCCTACGGTGCGCCCGCCTGAGAAGGGGGATGAGTTTGACGATGGACGACGCCATGAAATGCCCGAACTGCCGTTCGGAGCATGCCTACCAGGATCGCGGTCTCTGGGTCTGCCCGGAATGCGCCCATGAGTGGAGCACGTCGACTGAGGCGGCCTCGGAAGCGGCGCAGGAGGCGGGCGCGCGTGATGCCAACGGCAATGGGCTTGCCGATGGCGACAGCGTCATCGTGATCAAGGACCTCAAGATCAAGGGATCGTCGTCGGTCGTCAAAGGCGGCACCAAGGTCAGGAACATCCGCCTCCAGGACGCCAGCGACGGGCACAACATCGCCTGCAAGATCGACGGCATCGGCGCGATGAATCTGAAATCGGAGTTCGTGCGGAAGGCGTAAAGCCGCACCACGACGACCAGCGAAGCGAGGACGACCATGAACGGCAATCGCTACTACGGAGTTCGGGTCGAGAGCGCGAAATATGGCGTCGGGTTCGGCTCGGCGCTGACCATCGCGATCTCCTACACCAAGAACCATTCGATCCTGTGGGCGATCATCCATGGCATCTTGGGCTGGATTTACGTGATCTACGCCGCGCTGTTCGGTTGATCGGCCCCAACGGTCCGACAGATTCCCCGTTTACAAAATTTCTGATTTGCGGTATTTATCAATCAACGCGATCGGTAAAGCGTTCAGTAGCCGGACGGAGCGACTTGTCCGCCGTAGCTCAACGAGCGAAGGCCGAAGCGCAAACCGGAACTTCGGCCCTGCGGCATGGTCCCGGATTACGCTTTCACTCCATCCGGGGCCACGCGTTCAGCGCTCTACTTCAACGCGGTCGCCAGCGCGGTGAGTTTCTCAACCAGATTGGTGCCGAGCGCATAGATGACTTCGATGATGGCAAGCGCGATGCCGGCGGCAATCAGTCCGTACTCGATCGCGGTCGCGCCGGACTCGTCAGCGATAAATTTTGCGAAAATGCGCTTCAAGATCGTATCCTTTCAGGTTGTGCCAGGCTTGGCCTGCGCGCAACCGGATAGTGTGCGCAATCTACGATTGAGTTAATTTAGGTCTGTCAATTTGACGATACGCGAGCCCGGGGCTGCACCTGGACCGTGGTCGCGGGATCAGCCGGCAGGATGGGCTGGCTAACGGCGCAGGCCCACCCTGCTCTCTCGGATCGTGCTCAGCGCGCGGTGCCGGTTGTCACCGGCGCGGTCGTTGCGGTCGTCACTTTGGCGCGCGACGTCAGCACGCTGACCTGGTGCGGAGATGGCGCGGTGGTGGCGGCCGCCTGCTGGTTCACGTGCGCGGCGCCGAGCAGGCCCACCTGCACCGGCGAGACCGGAAAGCCATTGGCTTCATAGCTCGGCAGTTCCGCGGCGAACGCTGCGGTGGCAGCAGCAACCGACATGGCGGCAGCTGCAATGGTTAACGAAATTGTCTTCACACCGAATCTCCTGGGTAGATTTGAGATCCGGAGCTATGTCCTTATGCTGCAGTGCGGTAGCCCGTGTTGCTGCATTGCAACAATGCAGATTTCGCAGGTGCCACGGAAGCTGATACCTCCGGGCCCGGCGTTCATCCTGCCAAATCTCATCACATGCCTGCCACGCCCGCGACAAGCCGTAATCGCGATTTTAGCGCAAATACGGCGGAGGGTTGTGGCTTCATCGATTTGGGGAGTGATTTTGTAATGTTGAGCGCGGACCAGACCAAGCCGACCGGAAAATCCGGCCAGCGTAACCGAAAGAAAAAGACGAAGCAGACCAAGGCCGACGAGCAACACGCGACCGCAACGGATCAGTTGCCGGCTGCCGAGCCGGAAACCAGTCAAGCGACCGAGCTGGAGGCCGATGTCGACCTCAATCTGCAGCTCCCGTCGACCGAGATTTCAACCACCGAGGCAGCAGACGTGCCAGCCGCTTCGATGGAACTCGTACCGGTTAGTCTTCAGGCGATCACAGATGCCTATGGCGACTACACCAGGAGGTCGTTTGAACACGCCTGGTCTTTCGTCGGGAAGCTTGCGAGCGCTAGCTCACCTGCGGAGGCGTTCGAGCTTCAGATGGAATTCGCCAAGCAGGCGTATGATAGCTTCGTCGCAGAATCGCAGAAAATCGCCGGCCTGCACGAACAATTGGTCAAGCAGAGGGTCGTAAATTTTGAGGGCTTCGTGGCCAGGATCACCCAGACCACGCTGGAAGTCCGTGCAACGCGCCACTAGCCGATAATGCGGCAGATCGCGAAGCTCTCGAAAAAAGCAAAAAGAGACCGCCCGAGGGCGGTCTCACATCCCTCGGATCAAGGGGACCAGATCCAGAGGGATCTACGCGCTTTCGGAGACCTGCTCCTGCTCGGCCGGCTCATTCTCCTCCGTGGAGGAAACACGGCCTGAGGCTTCCATTCTGCGCTTCACCTGCTCGCATGTCTTGCGGACGTCCTCGGTGAACAGGGCGCATTCTTCGATCCTCTTGAAGATCTTGCGTCCTTCTTCCCGGTAACCCGCAGCCGTTTCGCGCATATACGCGATCGCATCGTGCACCTGGGCCGTCAGCTCTTCGCATTTTCGCGCAGCGCCGATCAGCTCGGCCCCCATCGCCTCGATCTCTTTTGCGGCGGACTCGTAGTCGCGAATGACCGCCTCTGCGCTGAGGGCCCCTACGCGCGTGACCCCCTCCGTGTGCTCGACATAATCAGGTAATGCAATTGAAGCTAATGAACTTCCCGGGCGAACCGACGCAATGTCCGCCTCTAGCTGAACCAAGTTTACCGAGTCCTTTCTTCGCAATTGCTCAACACTTGCCATGGATAGGTTCTCCCGATACGCGCCCGAACAACCCCAACCCACACAATGTATTACGGGGACAATAGGGCTTCTAACTGTATGTGTTGTTGACGGCCCGAAGTTTGCCGCATTTCCGAACCGCCACGTTTAGCATCCATAGATAATTACAATAGCACTTACTCAATCTGTAGGTGTGACGAGGCAAAGCTCCTCCGACCCGGCTTGATGTGTGTGTCCGAGCACCGCAAACACAGCATCGACTGCCAGCTGAACCGCCGTCTCGGCCGTCACTCCCTTCGCAAGCCCCGCCGCCACGAGTCCCGACAGCAGGTCGCCGGTCCCGCACGGCCGGATCGGCAGCCGTGCTGTCGCAAAGCGCGACAGTTTTTCGCCCTGCCAGAGGGTCGTCTCCACCTGCGCTGCTGGCGTGTCGGCGAGCGTGCAACCGGTCGCGATGACGCCTCGGGGGCCCTGCGCCGCGAGGGCGACGCTCGCGGCCAGCAGGCTGGACGCATCCTTCACTGCAATACCGGACAGCAGTTCCAGCTCGAACTGGTTCGGCGTGATGATGGTCGCAGACGGCACGAGCCGCTTGCGGATCACATCCAAAATGCCGTCCGCGACGTAGACCTTGCCGTCGTCCCCGATCACGGGGTCGCAGAGATAGATAAGCTTTGGATTTCGTCGCCGCGCGCGCTCGACGAAATCGGCGATGACCTCTGCATTTGCAGGCGAGCCGAGATAGCCCGTGAGAAGGACGCTTCCCCGCTCGATCAGGCCCCGCTCCTCGACGCCGAGCAGGAGATCGGCCACCAGATCCGCGTCCAGCACGCGGCCGCGCAGCGTCGGATAGCGCGGGTGGTTCGACAGCAATGTCGTCGGCACCGCCGCGACATTCACGCCCTCCGCCTGCATGGGATAGACGGCGGCCGAGTTGCCGACATGGCCGTGAACGACCTGACTTTGAATGGAGATGACGAGCATGTGCGCGATTTGACCTGGAGGATGCGACTTGCAGGAGTTGATTTGGAAGATTTAATTTGGAGGTGGATGGAGCGAAAGCGATACTCATCAATTGCTCCACCAAGATGATACCTTTCGCAAGAGCCCAACCGCGCTTGCACGAGGTGAACGCATTGTCGCGTGGGAAAAAGGGACTATAGTCCCTCGCTGCCGCCACACTGGACGTGCCGAAGTCCGCTTCGTTTTTCAGGCAGCTTGCATGCCGTCGGCAGGCTTGATCCTCGCCCTTGCGGGCGCCTTTTTCAAAAAGCTGATCGTGCGCTCAGTCACCCAACGGAGGGAACGATGCCATTGTTCATCACCTACGTCTCCTATTCGAACACGGGCGTGAAGGGACTTGTCGAAAAGCCGACGGACCGCACCGAGGTCGTCAACACGCTGGTCGAGAAGGCCGGCGGCAAGTTGCTTGGCGCGTTCATGACCACCGGCGCGCATGATGCCGTGATCATCACGGATATGCCCGACGGCTCCGATGCCATCGCGGTCGGCATGGCGGCTGCTGCGAGCGGTGCGATCGCGAAAATCGAAACGGTGCGCGCCTGGAAGATGGGCGAGTTCAAGTCGGTCGCGGAAAAGGCCTCGCGCCTCGCCGCCGCTTACACGCCGCCGGGAAAGTAGAGCCGGTAATGGTGCGCGATGCTGGCGCGCCTTGGCACTATCTGCATATCGGCCTGGCCGGGCGCGCTCCAGTCATGACTTTTCACGCTGCATCGCGCGTTAAGGGTTTGCATTAAGCGAAGTCATAGTTCCTCATTTCGCGTGAAACAATTTTCTATTAAGGTCGACGCGACCGGGCAGAATGTTTCAGCTCGTGCCGATTTTGAGAATCCCGGGGCTGGCTTTGCGGTACCTACTTTGATTGGCTCTGCGCTTATGACTTCAAAGGCCGCCCGTTGGGCGGCCTTTTTGTTTTCAGCGTCGTGATCGTGCGACGCTCAGCGAGGCGTATGGGAACTGCAGGGAACCCGCGCGTGTCCACCGGGACACACTCACGCTGAAAAGCTCCGCAACCGTCTTTTGTGCCATTGCGCCGCCATATCATCGCCCGAACAATTGCTGCGTCGCATGCTTGGCTGTTGCAATCGGGTTCCGGCGGGAGCCTTTGGAGGCTGGGATGATGAACGATCAGCGCTCTCTCATCGTGGCGGTGTCGTGCCCCGTGGCGGTACTCGCGGGCTCCTTTGCACTTTGGCTCACCACAGTCGCCCCTGGGGCAATCCAGAATAGCAGCGCCAACGTCGCTGCAGACTCTTCCGCACCTGCTCTCGCCGCGCGCGGCGAACCTGCCGACGTCCCGCGCGCTGCGACCGTGAGCGAGCCCGTCGCCGTGATCGACGTGCCGACGATCGCACTGCCGGCGGTGAGCACGACGACGACCGACGTGGTGCCAGCCGCGACCGCATCGGATCCCATCGTCAAGCTTGCATCGGCCGATCCAGCACAGATGCTGCCGGCGGAAACAGCGCCGCAGCCCGCAAGTTCAAGCACGCCGGAGCGCATCACCGCCACGGAGACGCACGAGCCGACCGTCAAGCTTGCTTCCGCAGATCCGACGGATGTGCTGCCTGCGGAGACGCCGCCACTCGCCGCAGCGAGCGCGGAGCCCGTCTCGACCGACGCGACAGCCGTCACGCGCGAAGGTCCGGATCCGCTCGAAGTCGCCGACGAATGCCTCGTCGTCGACGTCTGCATCGACCGCTATCTCTGGGCGCTCTATCAGCGCACGCCCAAGGAGGATTCGATCAAGGAGGAGGAGCGCCGTAGCGTGACGGTGAAGCGTCGCGGCAAGATGGTGACGGTCATGAGGACGTTCACCAAGCTGGTCGACGAGGATTTTGCCTGGAAGGATCCGAAGGCCGCGGACAAGGCCGGCATGTCGCTGATGGATTACGTGATCGGCGGCATGGACCGCAGCTTCAAGCTCAAGCTGTTCCACGCGCTTCACGCCGCGCAGGCGGCCGGTCTCGAGCCCGGCATTACCAGCGCCTTCCGCGACGACTATCGTCAATCGATCGCGAGCGGCCTGAAAGCCGCCTCCAACCGGTCGTATCATGGCGGCAGCACCCGTGGCGGTTATGGCCATGGGCTCGCCGCCGATATCGTGAGCGTCAAGGGCGAGAACCGCGCGCAGCGTTGGGTCTCCACCGAACTGCTATGGAAGTGGGTCGATGCCAACGGCAAGGCGCTCGGCATCGGCCGGCCCTATCTCGACCACGATCCGCCGCATGTTGGCCCTATCGACGGCCAGGAATATGTGTCTCGCCGGGGCGGCGCGACCTCCAGGCAGGCCACGGCTGAGGCGAAGCCGCACAAAAAGATTGCTGCGAGGAAGCTCGCGGCCGCACGCTCGGCCCGGCACACCGTTGCGCGCGATGCGCGAGGCTCCGCGAAACAGCCGCAGGCGGCCAGAGCTTCGAAAGTGCGCACGAGCTGAGCGGGTAGCCGCGTAACCCGTTACCTCTGCGGCACTGACGCTGGCGGTCGCAGCGACGACCGAGGTGCACCGGTGGGCTTCGACGATTTCGCCGCCGCGCGCGACTTTCCCGCGGGCGGGCTGTCGACACTCTCCAGATAGGCGGCGAGCGCCTTCGCCGAATCCGCGCTGCTCGCATAATGGTCCTTCAGGAACCAATAGAGCGTGAAGCTGAAGCGCCCCTTGGCGAGACCGCGCGGGCTGCGGTGGCAGCTCGCGCAGCCATCGGCAAACAGTTTTTGCGGCGGCTTGCCCTCGTCGAGATTTTGCGCGCGCGCAATGGTCGCGGTCAGCAGGACTGCTGCGGCCACGCCAAACAGGGGCGCGATTAGCCCGCGCCCCGATCGATCAGATGACGTCAAAATTGTCCCCTGTCCCCATCAAGCGGCCGGTCAGGCCGCCAGCAACGCCTCGAATTCGGCCGGCGCGTAGGCCTTGCCATCCTGGTCGGTTATCACGACCTGCCAGCCTTCGCTCGCCCACACGCGCGCCTTCGCCACGATCACGAGCCGGCTCTCACGCTCGAACCTATACGTCTCATTGTCGCGTTCTGCGACCATCTTGTAAGCCACTGTCGTCCCCATCGCACGTCCCCTGCTCCCGCTTCTCACGTGCCAGCGGGCTTTGGCGGCAATTCGCCGGGAGCATGGCAATTTGGTGCCGTCCAGAGCATCGTGTAGCCTCGCGACCGCCGCCGCGGCACGCGAAACCATCACGTCATGGATGTCGGACGCGCTGGCGGCGGTCAATGCACGCGAATGACGTGCGGCCGGCCGAGGTCGATCAATCCTTGCACCGCCGAGAGGCGGTCTTCCAATGCTGCAATCGTCACAAGCAAATTGTTGCGCCGCTCGTCCAAAATACCCTTTTCGGCGTCGGACAATTTCGTCCTCGTCCGCTGCTGGTCGAGATCGAGAAGCGAGCCGCGATAGCCGGCGATCACACGCGCGAGCTGCTTCGCCTCCTTCGACATCGACTTCATCGCGACATTTTGCCGGCGCGTCTCCGAATGGCCTGGCTGTCTCATCGTCATCCTCCCGTAAGCCCCTTGCCCCGAGTGGACAAAGGGAGCATCCGGTGAAGTTGTTACGTTCGATGAAATCTACCTCTGCGTAATTATGTGTATAAGAGACAGCACCACCACCGACATGGGGTGTCGCGGGCGCTGCTGCGCGCGGAGCCGGCATCTGCGCATGCGCGTTCATCGGCGCGCCATGACTGACATTGGGCTGCGCGACGTGCGGCATCGCGGGACGTGCCGCGGGCGCCGCCGAGACGCGCGGCGCCTCGTGACTGCGCGCATTCTGCGGCTGAGGGCGCGCCATTGGCTGCACGCGGGCCGCGGCGCGAGCGTTCTCATGGGCAGCGGCGCGCGCATTCTCGTGCGTCGCACGTACCGCGTTCTCATGCGTCATCCGCGCCTGTGCATCCGCCGGGCGACCGCGGATCTCGCGAGCCTGCGATTGCTCGCGCGTCACACGCGCGGCTTCGCCGGCGCGCCCGCCTCCGACCGCGATCGCACCTTCGCGCGTCGCGGCTCGCCCGATGCGCGCGGCTCGCGGATCGAGCGTCATCCGCGTCGCATTGCGCTCATGCGATGTCCAGTAGTTCGCCCAGTAGTCGCGGCGGTGATACCAGGGCCGGCCGGCATAGTAGCTCGACCAGTACGAGCTCAGCGCGAACGGCACCACCGGCACGTCGACCTCGTCGACATAGTCGGGCAGATAGACGTAGTGGTTGCGGTAGAGATATTCGAGATATTGCGACGACACCCAGCCGCGGTCGTTCGACCAGCTCACGTCGCACCAGGCCTTGCCGTCAAGGCAGCCGTGGACATTGACGCGGGAGCCTCCGGGAATGCGATCGACCATCGGAAAGCCGGGACCCGGCCCCGCCCTCAACCCGACGGACGCAGTGACGATGCCGGGCGCCGCGAGTGCGGCGGTCGGCGCGAGCAGCATGGCTGCGGCAAACGCAAGTCTAAGCTTCATAGCGTGATCCTCCTCATGCGAGCAGGAACGTTCGAGCGGAGCGAGCGTTCCGCGCCACCGCGTCGAACTGGCCGAAAGATGAAGAGGCCGATGGCAGACGGGTTCAATATTCATCCGCCATTCATCGCGCGACCCTCAATTCACTTGCAACATGAAGCTGTCGAAGAATGCCGCCAGCTCTGCATACGCATCGAGGGGCAGCACATGTGCGACGTATTGGTCCGGCCGCACCACGACCATGCATCCTGCATTGCGACCGATCCCGCGCATGGCAAAGATATCGTGACCGCTCTTGAGATCGGGGCAGAACATCTTTTCGTAGTCGCGAAGTCCGTACCGCCCCTTCGCCGGCAGAAGCAGTGGCGGCATCGCGCCGATGATGAGCTCGCGATGATCCTGCTGGAACACCGCGCGTACATCGATCACGGAGTCGATATCCGCATCTACCGGCGTATAGCGTCGCACCGGGGACTCCCGTCCCTGGCTCAGGAAATCGCAGAACGAGGCAATCGCTCCGTCGCCCGCCGCGGGGTCGCCCGCGCCCGCAAACGCAAAAATGCGCCAGCGGCCGTCCGCCCTGGCGACGTGGCCGAGGTGAACGGGCTTTGCATCGGCAAGGCGGATCGCCGGTGCGGAATGAAAACGCTTGCCTATCACGAGACCGCTGGCCAGATGCTGATGTGTGGTGTTACCGGTCAGGAGCCCCGGCCGATAATGCGTTGCTGTCCCCGCGGTGTAGCGCCCGTGGCGGACAAAGTAGTCCTGGGTCTTGGCTGCATCCGCGGCCTTGCCGTCGCCCTTGGCCGAGGCCAGGATCGTCGCCCACTCGCGATCGAACTCGATCAGCTCTTTTGCCACCGCCTGACGTTCGCTCGAATAGCTGTGCAGAAGGTGCGGTGCGCACTGCTTGCGCAGCACGGCGGCAAGCTTCCAGCCCAGATTGAAAGCGTCCTGCATCGAGACGTTCATGCCCTGCCCCGCCTTCGGGCTGTGAGTGTGGCAGGCATCGCCAGCGATGAAGACGCGAGGCAGCCGCGTCGCGGTCTCCGTCTCCGGCACATCGTCGAACTTGTCTGTCAGGCGCTGACCGATCTCGTAGACCGACCACCAGGCGATCTCCCTCACCTCGAGCGTGTAGGGATTGAGAATGCGGCGCGCCTTCGCGATCAAATCGTCGGAGGTGATTTTGCGGTTCGCAACACGCTCGCCGATATCGAGCGTCGTCAGCTCGACATAGAGGCGCACGAGATAGCCTCCCTCCCGTGGAATCACGATGATGCTGCCGTCGTTGGCCGACTGGATCAGTGCCTTGAACCGAATGTCGGGAAAGTCGGTCACCGCGAGCACGTCCATCACGCCCCAGGCGTGGTTGGCGGAATCGCCGTGCAACTCACGGCCGATGGATTTGCGCACGCCGGAGCGCGCGCCATCGCAGCCGACGACATAGCGCGCCTTCACGGTTTCGATCCCACCCTCGTGAGCCGGATCGATCCTCTCCAACCTCACCGTCACCGCATGATCTTCGAAGCGCGCCGCGGGGTCGACATGGAGATCGATCAGACGCCGTGCGTAGTGCGGCTCGAGCTTGGCTGGCGACTTGCGCATGACGTCGAGAAAGCCGTCATGCACGCGCGCCTGGTTCAGGATGACATGCGGAAATTCGGATAGCCCATCCTCGACGTCCTGCACCCGGCCGCTGCGCACGATGTTTGCGCTGTGCTTGCCGTCGGGTTTCCAGAACGTCGTCTCGTTGACCCAATAGGCCTCCTTCAGCACGCGCTCGGCAAAGCCGTAGGCGTGGAACATTTCCATGGTGCGGCAGGCGATGCCGTCGGCCTGGCCGACGAGAAGGCGACTGGGCTTCTGCTCGACGATGCAGGTCTTGATGTCGGGAAACGCGGCGAGCTGCGCCGCGAGCGTGAGTCCTGCCGGGCCGCAACCAACGATCAAAACGTCGACCTCGTCCGGAACGGAGCCGGCCGCGCCGGAGGCCTGAATGCGCTCTGCCGGGTCGGCGATATCGGGGTCGCCGGCCAAAAATCCATTGAGATGGAACTGCATGAGACCTGCTCCTCCCCTGTTGCGCGTTAAGTGGACCGCGTTAGGTCCTTCTTCAGTATTGATCAGTATACTGACTATCAGTATACTTGTCAATGCCCGTCATCCGAGGAGCGTCCGGTGAAAGACAACAACGACATGCCCGGCCATCTGGCCCGTCGCTTTCAGCAGATTGCCGTGGCGGTATTCCTCGCCGAGGTGGAGGACGCAGGCTTCGACCTCACGCCTGTGCAATATGCGGCGCTCGCGACCATCAAGGCCAATCCCGGGCTCGACCAGGTGACGTTGGCAGGCCTGATCGCGTACGACCGCACGACCATCACCGGCGTGATCGATCGCCTCGTGCAGAAGGGCCTTGCCGAGCGTCGCGCCAGCAGCCGCGACCGGCGCGCGCGCGAACTCGAGATCACCGACGAAGGAGGCAAGACGCTGCGTGCCATCACACCAGCAGTCGAGGCGGCGCAGCGGATCATGCTCCGCGGCCTGACCGACAAGGAAGCCGATGAATTAATGCGGCTGCTGCGCAAGGCGATCGCCGCGGGCAATGACCTTAGCCGCGCGCCGATGCGCGAGGCGCCGACGTGAGTGCGCTCACGTCTTCAGCTTCAGCCGGCCAATGAAATCGCGTTTTCCCAGCGGCGCGCCCTTGTGACGGAGGATGGCGTAGGTCGCGGTCGCATGGAAAAAGAAGTTCGGCAGTGAGAACGACATCAGAAAACCCTCCGCGGTGAAGGGCACCGTGCGGTCACCGACCTTGAAGGTGACATCGCGGCCGACCAGAGCATCGACGGCTTCGGGTGTCAGAGCGGAGATCTCGTTGCGAGCCTCGGTCACCAGCGCCTGAAGCGAGGCGTAGTCGTGATCGGGGTTGATGCTCGGCGGGACGAACACCCCGTCCCTCGCCGCTGCGAGCGCGCCGCGCGAATGATGCGCGACCGACACCACCTGGGCGCGCAGCGGCCACATGTCCGGCGCAAGCCGCGTCTCCACGACCTCGGCCGGATCGATGCCCTTCTCCTTGAAATGGACCAGGCTCTTGTCGAGGAAACCGCCGACCGCGCCCAGAATCTGGAGATAATTGGCAACCGTTGCGTCGTAGAGCGAAAAGGCCATGGCGTAACTCCCCGCTTGGATGTCGCGTGGGATAGAGTTCCCGCAAATCCTCGCCGATTGCAACCAGTGCCCACATTTGTCGCAGCGCGGCGAAACCTGGAACTAACTTTCGACTGTTACCGTCGCCCCATTCTGCGCTTAACGCGCGATTAATTTTGTGATCGGGGGCCTTGGATGTTCAGGTTCGTCATGGTGGCCGCAGCCGCACTGCTCCTTTCCGGGCAGGCGCTCGCAAACGGACATGGCTCGGATGCTCCGCCGCCGCCAAAGCCCGACGCCACGACCGCGCCGGCGCGCGTGATCCTGACCAAGCAAGGCCCAAAGCTCGTCGATCTCAAAGGTATGACGCTTTATTATTATGAGCGTGACACCAGCGGCAAGACATCGAACTGCGACGGCAAATGTGCCCAGATCTGGACACCGCTGTCAGCGCCCACCGACGCCAAGGCGGTCGGCGACTTCACCGTGATCACACGCAATGACGGCAGCAAGATGTGGGCGTACCGCTATCGCCCGCTCTACACGTCTCCCGCCGACAAGGCGCCCGGCGACACCAATGGCAACGCCACGACCCTGCAATGGCGGATCGCCCGGCCCGACGAGTAGCGAGGCCGCTCGAAGCTCAGTGCCTCGAACTGCTCGCGACCTTTGCATGCGGCACGGAATCGGCGGAAGCGTAGTTCACCTCCGGATTCAAGTGCACCGCCGCGTACAGGATCAGTCCTGCGAGAATCGAGCCGTAAAAGCTGACACTTGCCCACCGCCACTTTCGCGCAATGCGGCGGTCGTGCTCGTTCAATTCATAAAAGAATTTCTGCATGGTGCCTCCGTTGGCAGCTAGCGCGTGAGGCATAGCTCACCTGCAGCACATCCGCTGTGAGGCATTTCACGTTTTGCGGTTCCAGAACGTAGAAGGGCCCGGTCAACGCTCGCCGAGCCCGCGCCAACGATCTCCGCAGCTACCTGCTTACCCGCGCAAGCCGTCTCCTGCCCCGCTTTGCGCCGTCCGTCCCGGTGGCAGCACCACCACGGTCGAACCCATCTTCACCCGGTCGTAGAGGTCGATCACATCCTCGTTGCGCATCCGGATGCAGCCGGAGGAGATCGCCTGGCCGATATATTCCGGCTGATTGGTGCCGTGGATGCGATAGAGCGTGTCCTTGTTGCCGGCATAGAGGTAAAGCGCCCGCGCACCGAGCGGATTGGCCGCGCCACCGGGAACGCGCGAAGGATAGGGCCCAAGCCGCTCCTGGATCTCCGGTGTCGGGATCCAGTCCGGCCACGCGGCCATGCGGCCGACCCGTGCCACGCCGGAGAACGCCATCGCCTCCTCGCCGACGGCTACGCCGTAGCGGATCGCCTTGCCATCGGGCAGAACGTAGTAGAGATAGCGCGCGTCGGTATCGACCAGGATCGTGCCCGGCTGCTCCTTGCGCGAATAGTCGACGATATGGCGGAGATATTGCTCGGGTACGTTCGCCTGCGCGTAAGGCGTATGCGCCAGCAACTGACGGTCGCGTGGCGTCATGCTCGCGCTGTTGGACGGCGACAGGGTCGCCTGCATGCAACCGCCCAGTGGCAGCAACGCGGCTACCAGTATTGCGATAGAGGATTTTTGCACAGCCTGCCCCAGGTTGCGCCCCCAACCTTCTACATCTGCTGCCCAAATCGTGCTGAAAAAATGGCGGCACGGCGGGAAAACTGACAAGTGTCCGGGAGCCAGGGGTTCCGCCGGCACGCCCGCAAGGGGGCAGCCCCACACTCTCCTTCCTGCCGCCTTGCTTTCGTCAAACCCGGCTGGACTCGTGCGCACTGGGGGTGGAGGACCGACTGATCTCTTTCCATCGGCTCGCGCGAATGCGGACGACCAAGGTTTAAGGAGCTTCGATGCTCGCGACGCTGAACAGCAAGCAAATCGTCGATGAAATCGTGAAGGACACGGTCAAGGATAACGATCCGCACGACGCGCTCGATATCGCGCCCGAGATCGTCCTCGCCGCGCGCCCGGACAAGGCCGCGACCACGCCCACGCTCGTGCCTGACAGCGCAACGCGTCCGGAGCCCAAGATCAATCTGAAGATCAATCTGATGAAAGAGATTTCCTCCGCGGCGCCGTCAGTCGACACCGCAGTTCGCGCAGCCGCCAGCGATCTCCGCGTCACGCGCAAGCGCTCGTCGGTCGGCAGATGGCTTCGCAGCGCGTTCGTCACCCTGCTGTTTGCCGGAGGCAGCGCCGCCGCAGCCATCGCCTGGCAGACCCACGGCGATACCGCAAAAGCGATGGTTGCTGCATGGATGCCGACCGTGGTCGCTTCGCCGTCACAAGCGACACCGCCGGCAACGGAGCAGGCTGCGTCAACCGAACAGCAGGCCACAACCGAACAGCAGGCCACGGTGGCCGATCAACCCGCCGCGCAGCCGCCAATTCCGGCTCAGGCGCAGGACAACGGCAACACGAGCCCGCCGACGACGGCGCCCGACGCGGCGCAGTCGCTCCAGTCGATGACGCGCGATCTTGCCGCGATGACGCAGCAGATCGAGCAGCTCAAGGCCAACATGGCCGAACTGAAAGCGAGCCAGGAGCAGATCGCGCGCGAGATCGCGAAGGCCGCACCGCCGAAGCCGGCTGAGGCCAGGATTGCCGATCCACGCGCGAAGCTCTCGGCTCTGCCGCCGCGGCCGCCGGCGCCGCCTGTGCGCAAACCCAGGCCGATGGCCGCCGCTCCGACCTATGCACCAACTTACGCACCAGTGCCGGTCGCACCTCCACCACAAGCTGCTGCCGTTCCGTCGCCGCTACCGCCTGCTTCCACCTCGCAGCTCGCCGATGACGACGGACCGGTGGTGCGTCCGCCGATGCCGGTGCACTAGCCTCGGGCTCGTGAACCCTTCGACGGCACACCGAGACCAGAGCGCAGAACCGGTTCGCTCACCGACCGGACATGCGCTTCGAGCTGACAACCATGCCGACGATCAGACGCTTCGTTTCGAATCTATGGCTTGCGGCAACGCCGCTGGTCATTCTGTTCGCGATCGTCGGATTGTTCGCGCTGATCGGAACAGCAAGCCGGATCGTTTCGACGGTCGCAGGTCCGCAGGTCTCGGACGACTTCGTCGCCAACGTCATGACGCTGTTCGCGATGCTGGTGCTGTTCGCGCCGCTTGCGATTCTGATCTACGCGTTCGCCTCGCTCGTGCGCGAGCGCAGGCCAAACAGAGGTGACGCTGTCTGAGTCGTCGTGAGACGTTGAGTCCGGGCGGTTACGGGCCTGCGAATTTTTGTGCTGTGACCGGAAGGAGAAAAGGCCGTCGGGATCTATGCCGCCGGCCTTCTCTTGCAACTGCCGGTTCCCGGAGCCCGGTTCTGTTGCAATTCCATGCTGCGAGCATGACGCGCGCATACTTAATAAAATCTTAACGATCTCGCGTGGTGCACATGATTTTTGCCCCATAAGCACAGAGATTGCGCGGACACTTCGTTCGGGAAAGATCGACTCAGTGGTACCATCTCCTGCGTGAGACTTGTCGTCGGACTTGAGTACGCAAGACTTTGTAGTCAAGACTTGGGGACCTCGGATGCCTTACTACTACTTCGATCTCGTGGTTGGTGAAGAGTTCAAGAACCAGGGCGGTATTATCCTCGAAGACCTCGAGGTCGCCTCGGATCGCGCTGAGCAACTGGCCAACGAGTTGTCTCAGGTGAATCCCGATCTTCAGCATAGGGGATGCGCCGTGCGCGTCACCGACCGCGATCACAACGAGGTTTATCGGACGCCGCTCGATCCCGTTCCGAGCTGGCAACGGTCCGGTTAGCTCGTCACGCATCGCCAACCCGCATTCGCCATCGCATGACGGGGCGGCATTCCTCGCGTGAGGCGCACCGACCTCACGGCCCGCGCGAGTGCGCGTGATCTTCCACCCCCATTGCGCGGCGGGGCCCCTAGCGCTAGCCTCTCAAAAAAGGGAGGATTTTGGAATGGGCTATGGTTGGTTGATCGCGGGCTTGATTCTGATTGCTGCACCCGCCCAGGCCGCGCCGCGATCGGTCTATGTGACGATGGTCCTGCAGGCCTTCGCCGCCAAGGTCGAATGCCCCGGCACCGATCTCGTCTATCAGGACCTGGTGAAGCGAGCGCAGGATATGCAGCTGCCCGACGGCACGACCGAGAAAGTACGCAAGGCCATCGCCTTCATGCACACCGGCGGCAAGATGGGCGAGAAGCAGGACGACGATCTCATGGCCGAGGTCGCGGTCGCGACCCAATCAACCGATCTCGACCAGCGACGGCTCGGAATGAGCGGCTGGTGCGAAGCCCAGAAGACCAACCTCGCCGGGCTCATTCACACCAAGTAATGATCTCACAGCACAGCCGGCGCGCCCGGTGAACTTCGGGTCCCTCATTCGTCCAATCCTTCAAGCTGAGGAAAACGCACGATGTCGGCGGCACGGACACGCCCTCGCCTGATGGTGTGTCGCGGGAAGGCGCGAGCCCGCGGGGCAGTGAGGCGCTCGTGCCAACGTTAGCCATGCCGCGATGGAACCGGTGGCCTTGGCCAACAATCGTCACAATCCTCGCAAGCATACGGGCGGCTTCGTCAAGGAGACCCACAATGCGGACTGCCTACATCGTGCTTATAGGCGTGCTCGCAGGCGCGTTGACCGCGCCCGTGCTTGCCAGGAATTCCAACACCCAGCAGGCCGAAGAGAAATCGGCCGCGTCAACGTGCAGTGCCTATCAGCAGGCGCCGGACGGCTCTTGGACGCAGCTTCCCTGCAAGGAGACCGGCGAGCACAGCAGCCAGGCGCAGACGCAGCACAAGCCGCCGGCGCCGGGCACTGAACCGGACGCGCACTGAGGCCGCGGCCGCCGGTTCAGCTCTGGTGCGGGCCCTTCATGATCTTCATGGCGTCCTCGATGTGACGCCACTCCTTCGCCTCCTCGGCCTCGCCGCGGCTCTCGCAGGCCTGCGCCAACTGTGCGGCCTGAGCAATCGCAGCAAAGCCATGCTTCTCGAGCATCTGACGTGCGATGGTGTGAACCTGGACCTCGGACATCATGGGCGCTCTCCCGGTTGACGCGTCGCAGCCGCGACGTCGATGCGGCCGCGGCCTCTCTCAAACGGTCGAGCGCGAGCCCGGTTCCCGCGCGTCACATCACATCGGCACGCCCCGGAATTTGAATGGCGCGTCATTGCGAATGCAACAAAGGCAGCCCGCTGTCGCCAGCGGACTGCCTTCTCATCCACCCCAAGTTAGACGACCCGGCCGGGTCTCTACCCGACCGCCACCCGCTTGCGCTCGATGTCGTTGGGCACCTCGATGTCGACCTCGAGCGTCGAGACTTCGTCGCCACGTTCCAGCCGCACGATCACCTTGGTCGGGTCGAGCGTGACATGTTTCGAGACGACCGCGAGGATTTCCTCGCGCAGCACGCCGAGCAGATCGGGCTGGCCGCGCTGGCCGCGCTCATGCGCAAGCAGGATCTGCAACCGCTCGCGCGCGACGGGAGCAGTGGCCTTGTTGCCGCGAAGAAGCCGGAGCAGACCCATGCTCATGCTGCCCTCCGTCGCAGGAGGCGATCCATGAAGCCCTTCTTCTCCGATGGCACGGTCATGCGGATGTTTTCACCGCACAACCGCTTCGCCGCATCCATGTAGGCCCGTGCTGGCGCGCCGTCCGCATTGGACAGCGTCACCGGCGTACCGACGTTGGACGCCTTCAGCACGTCCTGGCTCTCCGGGATGATGCCGAGCAGCGGCGTTGCGAGGATCTCGAGGATGTCGTCGATGTTCAGCATCTCGCCGCGCAAGGCACGCGAGGGATCGTAGCGCGTGATCAGGACGTGCTTTTCGACGCGCTCGCCCTTCTCGGCCCGCACCGTCTTGGAGTCGAGCATGCCGATGATGCGGTCGGAGTCGCGCACCGAGGAGACCTCGGGGTTGGTGACGATCACGGCCTCGTCGGCGAAGCGCATCGCCATGGAGGCGCCGCGCTCGATGCCGGCAGGGCTGTCGCAGATCACCCAGTCGAACCGGCTGCGCAAATCGGCGATGACCGTGCGGACGCCCTCCTCCGTCAACGCGTCCTTGTCGCGGGTTTGGGAGGCCGGCAGCAGCCAGAGATTCTCCAACCGCTTGTCGCGGATCAGGGCCTGCGGGAGCTTCGCAACTCCCTGCACCACGTTGATGAGGTCGAACACGACGCGCCGCTCGGCGCCCATCACGAGGTCAAGGTTGCGCAAGCCGACGTCGAAATCGACGACCACGACCTTGTCGCCGCGCTGCGCCAGCGCTGCCCCCAAGGCTGCGGTCGTCGTGGTCTTGCCGACCCCGCCCTTGCCTGATGTCACGACCAGTACCTTACTCATCTCAAATATCTCCCTTGCTGGTCAGTTCAGTGCTGTAATTCGCATGGTATTGCCCTGTAGCCAGGCCTGCGCCGGCTTGCCGCGCAAGGCGGCGTCGATGTCGTCCGCAGTCTGGTAAAATCCATCAATTGCAAGCAGTTCAGCCTCGATCTTCTGACAATAGATCCGCGCGGAGGAGTGGCCGTTGACGCCGGCCATGGCGCGCCCGCGCAGCGCGCCGTAGACATGGATGGAGCCGCCCGCGACGACCTCGGCCCCGGAGCCGACCGAGCCCAGGATCGTCACGTCGCCCTCGGGGAAGATCACGGTCTGGCCCGACCGCACGGGGTTTTCGAGCAGCAGTGAGCTCGGCTGCTTCGTGACCTCGACCTTCTTCGGTGGGGTCGGCTCGAGCCCGCAGGAACGTCCACCCAAGAGCAGTGGGGGCATGTTCGGCGTCAGCCGCGCCTCCTCCACCCCCTCGATGCCGAGCACGCGGATATTGCGCTCCTGAAGGCTTCCAAGCAGATGCGTGATGCCGGACTGGCTGAGATCGACCGAGGACAGATCGACCACCACCGGGCGGCCGGCAAAGAATCCCGGCGAGCGCGCGATCGTGGCGTCGATCTCCTGGAGCCAATCGACGATCGGAACCGTCGGCACGAAGACGAAGGCGACGTAGGATCGGCCGCGCAGGCGCACCAATTGGCGTTGAGGTCTTGCTGCTGCCTCCATGGCTGCCGACTCGTCCTTGTTATTGAATGGTTAACGATGCGACCGAGATGGTTAATGGCCAGTTAATTTCTCGGCGGGTTACGCCACTCGGAGAGCGCGCCCTAGGCACTATTCCTCGCCCTACGCGACTGGGGACTTTTGGATCTGCGGATTGCAATGAATTTCCCGGAGATTTCGGCCCCAAGGGCAGCGGCATGACCAACGACGCGGCGACCTTTGCCCGCATCGACCGGCAGCAGTCCGAGCGCTGATCATGATTCTGGCGATGACGATGATGGTCGTGGTGAGGATAGGCGCTAATCGCCGATTCCCGCGCCAATGAGCTCGAGAAGATGCTGGACCCCCGTCTACGCGGGGCGCAGCATCGTCCTTTTCGAGGCGGCTCTCGCTTCCACAGATGACCGCTCCGCATTAGGATCGGCACGCAATCCTGAGCACCGCCTTTGGTCGATTTCGAGCCAGTCTACACCACGTCCCGGGCAGAGACCGTTGCGCGCTTCGTCGCCGAACGTTACGCCCTGCCCGCTCCGCTTCAGTGCCGGATGCTCAATCGCGGGTTCAACGATGTTTACCTCATCGTCACGGCAACCGATGAACGCTATGTGTTTCGCCTGTCGCATCATCGCGCGCGCGGCGCCGCCGATGTGCGGACCGAAACGGACTTCCTGGTCCACCTGGACAGATCCGGCGTGCCGGTTGCCGCGCCCGTTGAAACGCGCGAAGGCTCTCTCTTCGTACAGGGACAGGCCCCGGAAGGCGTGCGGGAGGGCGTACTCTTTCGCGAGCTCGCGGGGCGCGTGCCCGAGGCAACATCCACCGCCGATGCCCGCGCGAACGGCGTGACCCTGGCGAAGCTGCACAACGCCGCGGAGTCACATAGTGCTCCGGCTGCGCTTTACAAACTCGATCTCGATCATCTGTTGCGCCGGCCGCTTGCGAGAATTCGCGACAGCAACATCCTGGAGATCGCAGGCGCGCACATCGGCGATCTCGAGGCCATTGCAGCGAGAACCGCCGAACGGATCGAGACGTTGGATCACCTGACCTGGACCCATTGTCACGGCGATTGTCACGGCTTCAATGCGCGTATCAGCGACGCCGGCGATGCGGTCTTCTTCGATTTCGACGACGGCGGTCCCGGCTATCTGGCGTACGACCTGTCGGTCTTCCTCTGGGCGAAGCTGTCCTTTGGCCGCAAGCTGTACACCATGTGGGACGTCTTCATCGATGGCTATCGGACGATCCGCCCTATCGCTCCAGACGATTTCGAGGCCGCGCATGCGTTCGTCATCGTCAGGCACTTCTGGCTGATGGGCGAGTATGCAAGCCGCACGCGGGAATGGGGCAGCGAACCCGTCAAGTGGGTCGCACGCGAGGTCGAATTCTTGAGGGCCTGGGAGACCGACCGCCTGGCAGATCGATTGTTTTAGGTCGAGCGTTGCCGAGCCTCACGAAGGCAGCTTCGACGTGGAGCACGGCAACGGCGACGTGGAGAAGGACGCCATTCAGAGCAGCTTTGCGCTCACGAAAAGCGCGCGCACTGTGTTCGTCGCCTGCACGGCAAGCATCGCGTTGTCAGCGGCGCCTTCGAGTGCGGCAACCGCCTCCTCATGCAGCGAACGGAATTCCATCCATTCCATCGAATTGTAGTTGGTGAGGAATTGATAGGCCTGGCCGACGGTCGCGATCGCCAGCGTGTTACCGTTCAGGCGAATCTTGAACGTCGTGCGCAGCGGGGTGTCGGAACTGGTTGGATCGGTCATGGGCTGCTTCTGCACGAAAACGGCTTAACGAAGGGAAAACGGCAGCGCCCGCCGTTTGTTCAGACTTTTAGGAGTCCGAGGCCGATGCGCGCTGCGACACCGACGTGGCGCCCTTCAGGTTCGGCACCACGATCAGACGGTTGATCTCGCCATCGTCATAGGCCTTCAGGAAACGATCGTAGAACTTGATCGAGACGCAGCCATTGGAGTCGCCGCGCGGCCCGAGCATGTAGCTGTGCGTGAGCAGCCCGACGCGGCCAAGGGCGCTGGTCCCGTCGACCGGCGTCATGCGCAGTGCGCGCACGCCATGGAAAAGCTTTTCGCGAGGCTTCAGCTCGTAGGTTGCCGGCGGGGTCGCGCCGACCATGCGCTGGTCGACATGGTCAGGGTCGTCCATCATCGCGCCCATGCCGGAATGCGCTTCGAGCGCCACGCCGCCCGGCAGGTACACCGCCTTCGCCGAGATGTCGTACACCGCGGTCTGCGAATTGTAGCCGAGCGCGGCGAGGTCAGGCCCCTGGCGGAACAGGCCGCTGTCGGGCGTCAGCGAGGCAAGCCTGACCTTGCCCGGGAACATGTCGGAGAATTTTTGCAGCAGGCTGCGGTTGTCGCCCTTCGGCAGGGAATCGGCGAAGGCCTGGCTGGAGGCGACTTGGGAGGCGAGATCGGCCTGCACCGGGCGCGACCGGGGCATCGGGACGTCGGGCTTCTGCGATGACAATGGCGGCGCCGTCGCCTCGACCACCTGCTTGTCGTCCTCGGTCAGGGTCGAGCGCCAGTCGTCACGGACGAGTTGCTGGGCGAGCAGGGCCTTGGCGTCGCGGAGCTTGAGCTGGATCATGCTGACCGCCGAGCGTTCGACGGAGCGCAAGCCGGCGTCGCGCGGCGGCGAACTGGGCTGGAATCGGTCCTCAAAGGATGTCGTTGGGCCGCTAGGTGGCAATGCGGCCGACGCGAGAGAGGCGGTGCCGTTGCCGTAGGCGATCCAGGCGACCGCGCCGACCGACAGCGCCACGGCGGCCAAAGACAGCAAAAGCGTTTCCGGCCGCCCAATACGGCGGCGCGACAAGAGCTTCTTGGCCCGTGCTGCGTCGGAAACCATCAGATCCCCAAATCGACCCGCCCAACCCCGTCTCGAACCCCTCGGGGTACCCAACCCCGTCGAGATTCTATACCAGCTACCACATCAGGAGCCAAAAGTTAGGCATAATCGCGGCCGGGGCGGCAGCCGGAGGCGGTTAATGAGCGATCCTTTTGACCTCAAACGCTTCATCCAGGCCCAGAACGACATCTATCCGGGGGTCGTCGGAGAGCTTTCGGCGGGGCGAAAGCACAGCCACTGGATGTGGTTCATCTTCCCGCAACTAGCCGGGCTCGGCGCCAGCGCCATGTCGCAGCGCTATGCCATCGCCTCCCGGGTGGAGGCCGAGGCCTACCTCGCCCACCCCGTGCTCGGACCGCGCCTCCTCGAATGCACAGGCCTCGTGCTCGCGGTGAAGGATCGCAGCATCAACGCGATCCTCGGCGCGCCCGACGACGTCAAATTCCACTCGTCGATGACGCTGTTCGAAGCCGTGTCGGATGAGGCGATCTTCGGCCAGGCGCTTGCCCGCTATTTTGCCGGCGCGCGCGATGGCGCGACGCTCGAGATCCTCGCGGCAATGGACCGCAGGGCCGGCTGATCGCAAAACCGGCCGGCCGCGGCAGCATAAACCCGGAGTTAAGCGAGCCCACCTACCCTTCACGCGATTTCACGCCTCGGCTCTTTTTCCGGACCCGCTATGAAAATCAACACGCTTCTGACTGCCGCCATCGTCTCGTTGTCGACCGTCGGCGGCGGCCTCGCCGTCTATGTCGCGGTGACCAAATATCAGACCATGGACCGGATCGCGGAGGCCCAGAGCCGGCTCCAGATCGTGCGCGCGGTCGGCGATATCCCGCGCTATCTCAATCCCGAGCGCGGTTACGCCACCAACATTCTCTACGGCCCGGCGACGGTCGATCCCGCGATGCGCGCCGAGCACGAGAAGCTGCGCAAGCTGACGGACGGCGCGCGCGACAGGATGAACGCGCTGCGCAAGGAGCAGCTTCCGGGCAGCCTCGAGGACGGCAACACCATTGCCAGCAGCATCGACGCCCTGAATGCGAAGTTTGCCGCCCTGCGCGAGGCCATCGACAAGGCGATCGAGGGTCCTGCGGACGCCCGCAAGGACGCTGCGCGCAAAATCGTCGCCGACAACGCCGTGTTCAACAACGGCATCACCGCACTCCTCAGCGAGCAGGTTCGCCGCATGGCGATCCTCAACGGAGATGCCTATCGCCAGGCAAGCTACGCCAATGTCGCCTGGACGCTGCGTGACGTCGGCGGCTTCAATGCCAGCCAGTACAAGAACCTCGTCGGCTCCAAGAAGGTGGCGAGCGAGGCCGAGAAGATCGACATCAGCCGCGCGCAGGGCCGCAACGACCAGATCCTGATGTCGCTCCAGGAATTACGCGGCAATCCAACGACGCCGGCGAACGTCGCGGCCGCGCTCGAGAAGATGAATTCCGACTATGTCGAGAGCTTTGGTCGCGACCTCAAGCTCATCAAGGACGGCGCGGCGAGCGGCAAATACGACATCGACGTCGACACGTTGTATGCGAGCTCGCAGCGCGGCCTGGGCGCCATCATCGGCGTCCGCGAGGCATTCTACGAGAATGCCGAGCAGATCCTCGGCACGGCCTCTGCGGACGCGCGGCTGAGCTTCACGATCGCGCTGACCGGCCTTGCGGCCGTGCTCGTCGCAAGCATCGGCCTTATCGTCATGGTCCGCCGCCGCGTCTGCGCGCCGATCGTCAACCTGACCAGGAGGATGTCGCGCCTTGCCGCCGGTGAGATGGCGGAGGAAATTCCGGGCGCAGCGCGCTCCGACGAGATCGGCGCGATGGCGGCCGCCGTGCAGGTCTTCAAGGACAACATGCTCAAGGCCGAACAGCTCGCGGTCGAGAAGCAGGCGGAGAACGACGGCAAGATGCGGCGGGCCCAGATCCTCGACGAGCTCGCCCGCGCCTTCGAGGCCAAGGTCTCAGAGCTTGTCGGTGGCCTGTCGTCGGCATCGGCAACGATGGAAAGCACGGCGCAGTCGATGACCTCGACGGCGTCCGCGACCAACAGCCAGGCCGCGGTCGTCGCGGCCGCCTCCGAACAGACCTCGACCAACGTGCAGACGGTCGCGAGCGCGACCGAGGAGCTCAGTTCCTCGATCGCCGAGATCGGCCGCCAGGTCGCCCAGTCCACCGAGATCGCGGCGCGCGCCGTCGACAATGCGCGGCGCACCGGCGATACCGCGCGCAGCCTTGCCGAGGGCGCGCAGAAGATCGGCGACGTCGTCACGCTGATCCAGAGCATCGCCGAGCAAACCAACCTGCTGGCGCTCAATGCGACCATCGAGGCGGCGCGCGCCGGTGACGCCGGCCGCGGCTTTGCCGTAGTCGCCTCCGAGGTCAAATCGCTGGCGGGGCAGACTGCGAAGGCCACGACCGAAATCTCCGAGCAGATTTCCGCGATCCAGTCCGCGAGCGACGAGACGATCGCCGCGATCCGCAACGTCGCCGACGTTATTGCCGAGATCGACCAGATCGGCACCGCGATCGCCGCTGCGATCGAAGAGCAGGGTTCGGCGACCAAGGAAATCTCCCGCAGCGTCCAGGAGGCCGCGCGCGGCACCCAGGAGGTCAATTCCAACATCACAGGCGTGCAGCGCGCCGCCGACGATACGGGAGCTGCCGCCAATCAAGTGCTGGGTGCTGCCGAACAGCTCTCCTCGCAGTCACGCGACCTCGCCGGCCAGGTCAACCGCTTCCTCAGCGAGGTCAGGGCCGCGTAACGTCAGTAAGGCGGCGCCTTCCTTGCCCGTTGCGCCTTGGCAGCCTCGACCCACCAGGTGAGATCGTCGGCAAAACGCGGGAACGAGCGCTCCAGCGCCTTGCCGCCCTCGCCCGTCGGCTCGCCCTCCGCCGACAGCGTCTGCGCGATCGGACCGACCGCGATCGTGCTCGAGATCACCACCATGCCCATTTCCGACAGCGTGCCATGCCAGGCGGTTGCGGCGCGTGCGCCGGAAAAGCGACCGGCGGAATAGCTGACGACTGCGGCCGGACGCCAGAACCATTCCTCGAGAAAATGATCGGTGAGGTTCTTCAACCCCGGCTGAATACCCCAATTGTATTCGCCGGTGACGAACACGAAACCGTCGGCATCGCGGATCTGCGTCGCCAGCCTCTCAAGTGCCTCCGGCGCCTTCCCTTTGGGATGCTCCTTGTACATGCGGTCGAGCATGGGAAGGCCGACCGCCTTGGCGTCGATGAAGGTGACCTCATCGCCACGGCTCCGCAAGCCGTTGACGACGAAATGCGCCAGACGAATACCCATGCGGTCGACGCGGTAGGAGCCGTAGAGGACGAGGATGCGATTGCCCATGACGGGCGCATCCTAGCATGAAGCGTTATGCCGACCTATTCACGAAAGCCGCGACGAAAGGTCAGGCCTTTCGGGCGCGCTCCAGCGTCTGTGACGGCGTTTCGCCGAACTGTTGCCGATAGCTTCTCGAGAAGTCGCTGAGGTGCCAGAAGCCGAAGGCAAGCGCCGCCGCCTTCACGCTCTCGGGCCCGGCCAGCAATCGCTTGCGAACGAGCCACAGTCGCCGCAGGCGCAAATAGCGGTGCAGGCTCATGCCTCGATAGCGCTGGACTGCATCGTGCATGCTGCGCACGGACAGGCCGAGCTTCCTGGCCAACTCCTCACTGTAGATCGGCTGAGCGAGATCATCCAGCAGGAGCGCGCGGATGTCCTGGAATGTCCTGAAGTGCCGCTCGTCATTGGCCCGCGCGGTCCAGCGTGTTGGAACGACGCCAGCAAACGCCGCATCGATCGCGGCGAGCAGGGATTCCCTCATCGCCGATGCCTTCATCGGCCATTCGACGGCATCGACAGGCTCCGAGGCAGCAGCGATTACCTCCCTGATCAGCTTGCGCAGCCAGGTCAGCGCCAACGCGCTCGTTTCGTAGATGCGGAAGTTTGCCCTCGTCTCCGGCCAGCCGCGCCCGCTCACCTCCGGCGTAAACATCACAGAGGCGTATTGCCGCTCGACTTCCTCGACCATGTTGAAGACGGCGCCACCGCCGCCGATCACGATGGCCGCACGATCCCGGTGCGCTCCGTTGAAACGGATGGGAACCTCATGGTCGTCCATCGTGAAGCCAACCGCGGTGCAGTTCTTCACGAGCTGCGCATCCACGATACGTGGAAAGGATTTCGTGAAGTTGACGTCGCAACCCGGCAGATTCAGGATGGTCTGCTCGGCCGCAATCTTCCGCACGAGCGGCGTGAACTCCACATCCAGGGTTCGTATCGCACTGCGGAATTCATCGACATCGTCAAATCGAAATATCTTTGGCGCCGACATCGGCATCCCAAAAAATGGCATTCATCGCGAATCAAGAAATCAGTTCAACAACGGTCCCCTAATCCGGCTATTCGCTCAACTGTATCTTCGGTTCCGTCGGGCGCGCTTGCCTGAGCGCGCAGAAATCAAAAATACCGCAGTTGCGTTTGCCGAATTTCGATATCGATTCAAATTCGGAGGACGGTGCGATGGCACCGTCGACGCCTCCACCATAACCGATGTTTAACAACTTTGGCGCGCAATTGCCTCCGTAGAAGCACCGTCGTTTTTTAGCGGATCAGGCCCGCCATGAATGCCATTTTGCCTGCCGATATTGTTGCCGAGCTCGAGAGCACCATTGCAGGCTGCGCCTACGAGCGCCGCGTCCGCATGCTCCGGCGGACGACCGACCTGCTCGTCGCAGGTCGCGATCGTCTTCAGGAGCCCGAAATCAGCGCGTTGGACGAGGTCCTGCTTCGCATTGCGGAACGCATCGAGCCGAAGGCACTCACACAGCTGAGCACAGCGCTGGTCGATCTGAGTTTGGCTCCAAGGGAAACGTCGCGCCGTCTTGCCTTCCATGACGACCCGATGGTTGCGGGCCCGCTCCTTCTCAAATCGCGCACGATTTCGGCAAACGACCTAGAAACGATTGCGACCTCGCGCGGGGAGCAGCATCTGCTGGCGATCTCTGGAAGGAACTCGGTTGATCCGGTCCTGACGGACATCCTGCTGAAGCGTGGCGGCAAGAATGTCGGTCGCGCGCTGGTGAACAATCCGGGGGCCGCTTTTTCCGCCACGGGCTACGCCATGCTGATCGCCAGGGCCGAACATGACAACGAGATCGCCAGGGCGCTGGCATTCCGGTCCGACACGCCCGACAAAATTGTCCGCGGGCTCTTCCCCCGGCTGAGCCCGGACGCGAGGGCCTCCATACTTGATGCTGCCGCCCCCGCTTTGCGCGAGCGGATCGAGACCGTGCTCAGTCCGACACCGCCCGCGGCACGGCCGAAGCTTCCATCATCGACCGACTATGCGGAAGCACGGCTCTCCGTCGTCGCGCTCAACCGCGTCGGGAAGCTCAACGACTCAACCGTCAACCGCTTCGCGATCCGGGGCGAGGCAGCCAATCTGATCGCCTCGCTCTCGGTGCTGTCGGGCGCGCCGATGGACGTGATTGAAAAGATCATCACCGACGAGGATTGCGAAGCACTGGTCATGGCCTGCCGCGCCTCCCGCCTGAACTGGCAGACGACGCTCGCCATCCTCTGCAATCGCGGCGGTCCGCGCCTTTCCTACGAGCAGCGCGAGCGCGCCCAAAAACTGTTCGACGAGCTCTATCTTTCAACAAGCCAGTGGGCGGTGCGCTGGGGCGAAATGGCCGCAAGCGCCGACGCCGTGACCACTGACAACAACAAGCGCGGGAAATCGGGGGCCAGCCGATGAAATTTGACGGTCGCAAATCACACCGCGTTCGGATGGATCACAAGCAACCCGTCAATCTGATGGGAGCGGACGGCACCTGGCGCCGCGCCTGCGTGCTGCTCGATGTTTCGGACAGCGGCGCCAAGATCGAGGTCGAAGGAACTCTCGACGTTCTGCAAGCGAGGGAATTCTTCATGCTGCTGTCCTCGACAGGCCTCGCCTATCGCCGCTGCGAACTGGTTTGGATCGACGGAACTATGGCTGGGATTCACTTCATCAAGGGGGGAACGAAGAAAGGACCGACGAAGGTCGACAGCGAACACGCGGCGAAGGGCGCGAGCAAATAGCCGTCGCCGAAAGCCACAGTCGTGCCAGGTTCCAGTTTCGTCGCACCAGTCAAAGCTCAAAGCAGCGTCCCGGAGTCTCGGGCGGCTTTCGTGCACGTGCTGGCCGACAGCTCGGACAAACTCTCCGGAATTTGCTCGATCGTCGAACGGAAATTCGCCGTGGCGGGTGAGCGGCTCGATGCCGAGGCACGGCTGCCGCACTCACCGCTTGCCGTCGTCGTGCGCGCAGATCTTCGCGACGTCGGCAACATTGCTGCGCTGAAGAAACGGTCTGCACGGCTGGCCAAGGCGGGCAAACGCATCTTTCTGGTCGAGCCGCCCTCCCACGTTTGCATCTCGCAGGCCTACGCCCTCGGCGCCACGCACGTCCTGCCGGGCGCGCCCAATCAGGCCAAGCTCCTTGCCGCGCTGCTCGGGACGCCGCAGTCCGATGCCACGTCCGCAGATGGCCAGTCGCAGCCGGATGATGCCGTCGAAGCGGCCGCGACCGCCATCGGCTCGATGTTCAGCTCGGTCATGCTCGGTGAGACCATCGACGTCGACGGAACAAGAGAGGCCGGCCGCAAGATCGCCAACCGCATCGCAGAACACGGCCTGTCGGAATGGCTCACGACGGTACGGCGCCATCACGAGGGAACCTACCAGCATTGCCTGCTGGTCACCGGTGTCGCCATCGACTTTGGCCTAAGTCTCGGCGTCAGGAAAGACGACCTGGAACGGCTGTACTCGGCGGCCATGTTTCACGACATCGGCAAGGCAAAGATTCCGCTGGCGATCCTCGACAAGCCGGGACGCCTCGACGCCGAGGAGCGCTCGCTGATCGAGACCCACCCGGTCGCGGGATACGAGGTTCTGAAGGATTACGCCAATATCTCGCCCGAGATCCTCGATGCGGTCCGTCATCACCACGAATATCTCGACGGCAGCGGATATCCGGACGCGCTTTGCGCCGATAGCATCACGGATGTCGTTCGAATTCTCACCATCTCCGACATCTTCGCCGCGCTGATCGAGCACCGGTCGTACCGGCAGACAATGCCGCGCGAGGAGGCCTACGGCGTTCTTCTGGGAATGCAGGGTAAGCTGGAGAAGGCGCTGGTCGCCTCGTTCAAGCAGGTCGCGCTGACCCGCTGATCGCGCATCGCCGCCTTCATTGCTTTGGTCTAAATGCGCGTTGGCCTAAATGCGCGTTGGTCTCAATGCGTCGCGCGATATTTGGCGCGACGCGGGATCGACCGGCACGCCAAGCCCTCCGCCAGCCGCTTCATATCTTCATGTTTGCCGCTGCAAATCAACCGGCCGAATTCTTCGGGGGAGAAAGGGAGACTTGGATCATCATCAACGGGATACCGCACTCGCGGTCCGAGCAACCATCGCACCAGGCTAGCCAGCCGCCGCATGTGAATTCCCTCGCGCCAGCAACAAACCTTTCACAGCGCTTATTGTTCCTCCTGACGAGTCGAGATTGCAAGAGCCGGTTGGGAGTCCGCACCAAAAATTTCGGCAGTTGAAGAATATTCTGTTTGCAAACCGCAATGCGCGTCTCGAGCACACAACCTCTAGTCAGCGAACCCGACGAAACGCACGAACTCGCTGCTCTCCTCGCGATCGGATCGCACGGCATTGGCGGCAAACGTGTCGTCGTGACGTTGCCGCCGGTTGCCCAAGCTGCGCTCGAAACCTATGCTAGCGCGCAAGCAAGACCAAGAACCGTTGCAAGCCCCTTGAAAGACCTGCCGATGGCCGCACCGCTCGATCCCGTCATTGCCCAGATCATCCCGACGCTGCCGCTGCGCGATCCCGTGACGATGACACCGCAGAGCGCCCGCGAGTCCTTGCTTGCACTCGCAGCGGCGCGTGCGGCCGTGCCGCCCCCGCCCGTAGACGAGGTTCGCGATATCGAGGTGAAGGGCGGCGCGGGAGCGCTCGCGGCACGCGTCTATCGCGTCGGCTCGACGACATCGCCGACGGTGGTCTTCTTCCACGGCGGCGGCTGGGTTGCAGGCGGTCTCGACACCCATGACCGGCAGGCGCGATTCCTCGCGATCGAGACCGGCGCAGTCGTGATCTCCGTCGACTATCGGCGTCCGCCGGAGACGCGCTTTCCCGGCGCATTCGAGGATGCCTTTGCCGCAGCACGCGACGTGTTCGAGCGCATCGCGGAATTTGGCGGCGACTTGAAGCGCCTCGGCGTCGCCGGCGACAGCGCCGGCGGCAATCTCGCAGCAGTCACCGCAATCGCCTGCCGAGACGCCGGCATCAGGCTCGCCGGACAGTTTCTGGTCTATCCCGCGACCGACGCGGTCGGCAATTATGCTGATGCGGTCGAGAACGCGCGCTTTCCCTCGCGCATCGAAAACGCGGATGGCTACTTTCTGTCACGCGCGGTGATGGAGTGGTTTGCTGGCCATTACCTCGCCGATCCCTCGCACGCGCAGGACTGGCGTGTCTCGCCGCTGCGGGCCAAATCGCTCGCCGGCGTTGCACCGGCCGTAGTCACGACGGCCTGGTTCGATCCGCTGCGCGACGAAGGTGCGGCCTACGCGCGGGCGCTGGAAGCTGCCGGCGTTCCCGTCAGGCATCACGAGGGCGCCGGCCTGATTCACGGCTATTTCAGCATGGGTGAAGCCTCCGAGGTTGCGCGCCTCGAGGCCCAGCGCGCGCGTGCCGATTTCAGGGCTTTGCTCGTTCGTGGCACATGAGGGCGGCGGAGTTGAATCTTCGCCTCTACCAGCGTCTCCTGCCGGAAGACCGGGGATTCCGACCAGCATGACAGCCTTTTTCACCCGCATTGTCTTTGCCGCGACCACCTCACTGTGGCTGATCTCAGATGCGACAGCCGCACCGGAGACTGTCTATTTCCAAAGCGCCGACGGCCGCACGCAGCTCGTCGGCTATTTATTCCGCCCGCAGGCGGCGGGTCCCGCGCCCGCCATCGTGCTGCTGCACGGCCGCGGCGGCCCCTATTCCAGCAACGTCAACGCGGACTGCACCGTCGTTGGCCCCAAGGTCTCCTCGCCTTGCAACGCCGCGACCTTGTCGAAACGGCACGCGATGTGGGGCCAGTACTGGGCAGCACGCGGCTATCTCGCGCTGCTGCCGGACAGTTTTGGTCCGCGCGGCAAGGCCTACGGTTTTGGCCGTTTCACCCATGACGATCCCGATCGTGATGACGTCAACGAGAAGACCGTGCGCCCGCTCGATGCCGAGGGCGCGCTTGCCTATTTGCGCAGCCGCGGCGACGTGATCGGCAACCAGATCTTCCTCCAGGGCTGGTCGAACGGCGGCAGCACCGCGCTGAACGTGATGATCCGGCAAGGCGCGAACCTGGCAGCCGGCTTTCGCGGCGCGCTTGCCTTCTATCCGGGTTGCGGGCCGAAGGCGCTGTTGCAGCCGACGATCTCCACGACCGCGCCGATTGCCATGTTCCTGGGGGCCGACGACGAGGAGGTGTCGCCCACGTTCTGCCAGCAGGCCGCCGATCGGGCGCACCAGGCCGGCAGCAAGATCGACGTCACGGTCTATCCGGGCGCGACTCATGACTTCGACGATCCCTCGCCACGGCGTCAGTCGGTCGCCGCGAACCAGGCCGCGTTGAACGACGTGCAGACCAAGGCGATTGCCGCAGTTGCACGCTGGAAAAATTGAAACGGTCACCAGGCTGAGCGCCTGATCTTGCTTGATTGCGCCACGATTCGGAGTTCCTATTCCCGAACCATTGTTTAGGGAGACACCCATGATGAAGCGGATTTTCCTGGCTGCCGTCGTCGCCACCTTCGCGGCCGGTTCGGCCTTCGCGGAGGATACCTGCGAAAGCAAGGCCGTCGGCAAGGACGGCAAGCCGCTGGCCGGCGCCGCCAAGACCTCGTTCATGAAGAAGTGCAAGGAAGACGCGTGCGCGCCCAAGGCGGTTGGCTCGGACGGCAAACCGCTCGCCGGTGCCGCCAAGAACAGCTTTATGAAGAAGTGCGAGACGAGCGCTTAAGACACGGCGCGATTAACCCTCGATCCCGATACGCCCGCCACCGCGGGCGTATCTTGTTTTTGAGCAACCTCATCCCGCTTGAAACGGTCGCCGGAGTCCGTCACGCACCTGCAGCGTCGACGCAGCCTTCCATGATCCGATCGATCTCCTCTCGCGAGAGGACGCCGAGTTCGGCAACGAAGACGATCCGCGTCCGCGGCGTCCCCGCTGACAGCGTCCCGCCCGCGGCCAGCGTCGCCCGACCGCCGGCAAGTTGAAAAACCATCAGCCGCCCGGGCTGCTCGGCAGTCTCGAACAGCCCCTTCGCCCGCGCGAGCTTTGGCGCGAGGCGTCCGATCGCCGCCTGCAATCGCGGCAGCGATATCGGCCTGTCTGCCGTCCAGCTCATGGTCTCGAACCGCTCGGCAGCCGGTCGTTTCGGTCCCGGCTGGCGCGGCGCTGGCGCGCGATCGACGTCGGGCGCGAACAGCAGCGCCGCGGGCACTTCGCCATGGACAGAATCGACCAGGACGGCCGAGGGGCGCATCGCGCGGATGGCATCCCGCATCTGCGCGGCGCCGGCGCTGTCTGCCAGATCCACCTTGCTCAGCGCCACCACGTCGGCCGCCCGTAGCTGCGACCGCAGCAATGCGTCGTCCAACATGGTGACCTGCATAGTCGCGTCCACCACGCACAGCACGGTTTCCAGCGGCGCTTCGCGAAAGATCAGGGGGTCCATCAGGTTGCGCACGACATCCGCCGGATCGGCCACGCCGCTGGTTTCGATCGCGATCACGTCCGGGCGCGGATCACGCCGCAGCAGCACGGCAAGCGTGCGCAAGAGATCGCCTTCGAGCGAGCAGCAGATGCAGCCATTGGCGAGGCTCACCACGCCGTCGGCGGCGCCCGTGATCAGCTCAGCGTCGATGTTGATCGCACCGAAATCGTTGACGACCGCCGCGATCCGCCGTCCGCCGGCATGCGCCAAGAGATGGTTCACGACCGTGGTCTTGCCCGCCCCGAGGAAGCCCGCCACGAGCAGAACCGGGACGGACACGCCTCAAGCCTCGGTGACGGGCCGGCGCACCGGCCGGCCGGGCCTTGCCGCCACATCCAGCACACCATCGGTGATCAGCAGATGGCCACTCACCACGAGATGGCGTACGCCCTCCGACGCACGGTTCATCGCGGAGAATTCCGCCCGGTCGGTCAGCGTCTCGTAGTCGAACACCACGATGTCGGCGTCAGTGCCGGCCGCAAGCCGTCCCTTGGCTCGCATCGCGGGCGTGCTGTGCTCGAGAATCTGCGCTGGAATCAGCGTGCATTTGCGGATGCCTTCCAGCAGCGACACTGCGCGGCGCTCGCGCACCCACTCACGGATGAAGCGGGTGAAGCAGCCTGCAGAGCGCGGATGGGACGTGGCGTCCTTGGGCAGCGGCCAGGCATCGCCGGTGTAGGTGCGGCCATCGGAAAGCGTCCAGGGCATGGCGTCGGATGCAATCGCGCCGCCGGGATAAAGCACCGACATGTCCAGGAGATCGCGATGATGCGCATTGTTCTCGATATCGAGGATGTGCCAGAGCACCAGCGTGGAGGGCTCTGCGGCCTGCGCCGCCAGCAGTTCCTGCCGGTCGCGGAAGCGACGGCCATCGGCGACCCGCTGCACCGAGTCGTAGCCGGTGCCGTTGCGCGCCTCGAATTCAGGGTCGCTGAAGAACGCGGCCGCGAGCACGGTCGAACCGGTGCCGTAAGGATAAGCCTCGACCGTGATCGGAAGGCCCTGCGCCTGCGCCTTGGCCACCAGCTTCACGCAACGTTCGATGTCGGTCTTGCTGGAGGAGTTGAAGTGGCAGATGTGCATATGCGCGCCGGTGGCGCCGGCATAGCCGATCAGGCGGATATAGGCTTCGGCCGCACTTTCCGGATCGACACGCGACATGAAGGCGACGTGGGTAAAGGTCGGAACGTCTTGGGTGGCCGCGAGCTGGCACACCGCGGTGAGCTCCTGCACGCCGGCGCCGGGGGCATAGGCGTTCAGGATGCCGATGCCAATGCCGCCTTCGTTGAGCCCACCCGCAAGACGATCGAGGATGCCGTTGACCTCCGTGTCGCTTGCCACGTTGTCGATCCAGCGGCGATCGCGCATGGCATTGCCGAACGCCTCCAGCGAGCTTTCCGAGTTGGAGCCCGTCATCGCGCCGATGCGTGCGAAAGCCCAGTTGGTTGAGGCGCCATAGTTGAGCACGCGCCCTTTCGCCGCCTGCTTGCGATACCAGGCTGCGACTGGCAGCACGCCGGCCTCGAGGTCCAGCGTCGTCGTCACGCCGTCGAACGCCTGCATGCGATCGGCGGGGATCGACTGGCCATGCGCATGCAGATCGATGAAGCCGGGCGCCACTACCAGGCCGGTCGCGTCGATCGTCCGCTCCGCGCCGCCAAGGGCGGTGCCGACGGCAACGATCCGGCCATCCATGACAGCCACGTCGCCGACAGCATCCATCCCGCTGGCCGGATCGACCACCCGACCACCCGCGATCACCAAGCCGCCCATTAGAGCTACTCCGCATTCCAAAAGCGGCGCGAGCGTAGCGAGCGCCATCAACGCGTCAAGGCACGTACGGGAATGCTAGCTCCGCAATACCGACAGCACCTTGATCAGCATCTCCGCGGCGCCGCATCCATATTGCCGGCAACTCGGGTTCGCACTAACATGGCACGATCGATATTTTGCAACCAATAGGCGCCCGGCACACGTGACGGAAGCGCACGTTTTCAAATCAAGAAGCACTTGATCAAGACGATCCGTGTGACGGAGTTCCTCGCTTCATGATCCCCGAGCGACGTGTACTCGGGATGCGGCGACATGGGCCAACAGGCCTGAGTATCAGGAGATCCGATCATGATTAGTAGCGATCCACTCGGACCAAGATGGAGAATCGGCTTTTATCCGGGGCCGCCTCAAATTCGAATGGAAGAAGAGGAGTCGCCCTCTTCAACCTCGCCCCCAGATTACGGCCGCACAGAGAAAATCGGCGAGGCCGGCAAGCAGGGTATCCAAGAACTCTTGCGGCAAAGAGCAGTGATCATCGATTCCATCGGTATCGCCGAGCTTTCCTTCGATGAGAAATTCAAGCTGATCGAGGAAACCCGCCTCTTGATGACGCAGCTCAACCCGCCGAGATTCGCGACGGAAAAGGTCATCTACAGCATCCTCATTTTTAGCGCTGTGGTGATCCTGATGCTCGCACCGCTCACCGCGATGGGCAAACTCCCTCCGGAAATAACTGTGACCTTCATCGGCACGGCGGTAGGAGGGACGATCGCGACGATCGCTCAGAAGCTAGGAAAGATCGGTCGCTAAGCGCTTCAAGAGACTCGACGCGAGGGCCGCGTCTACGACCGCAATCCAGGCGCTTCCTGGCCGGTCCGGGCGACGTATTCGGTGTAGCCGCCGCCATATTGGTGGATGCCCTCGGGCGTCAGCTCCAGCACGCGGTTGGAGAGCACGCTGAGGAAGTGCCGGTCGTGCGAGACGAACAACATGGTGCCCTCGAAATCCGATAGCGCCGCGATCAGCATCTCCTTGGTGGCGAGATCGAGATGGTTGGTCGGCTCGTCCAGCACCAGGAAGTTCGGCGGGTCGAATAGCATCTTTGCCATCACGAGGCGTGCCTTCTCGCCGCCGGAGAGCACGCGGCAGCGTTTCTCGACGTCGTCACCGGAGAAGCCGAAGCAGCCGGCGAGTGCGCGCAAGGACCCCTGCCCCGCGGTCGGGAACGCGTCCTCCAGCGACTGGAACACGGTGCGGTCCCCGTCGAGCAGATCCATCGCGTGCTGGGCGAAATAGCCCATCTTGACGCTGCCCCCTAACGCCACCGTGCCTTGATCGGGATCGCTCGCACCGGCCACCAGCTTGAGCAAGGTCGACTTGCCGGCGCCGTTGACGCCCATCACGCACCAGCGCTCGCGGCGACGGATCATGAAATCGAGCCCGTCATAGATCCGCTTGCTGCCATAGCCTTTGTGGACATTCTTCAACGCGACGACGTCCTCGCCCGAGCGCGGCGCAGGCAGAAAGTCGAACGCGACTGTCTGGCGGCGGCGCGGCGGTTCGACCCGCTCGATCTTGTCGAGCTTCTTCACCCGGCTCTGAACCTGCGCGGCATGCGAGGCGCGCGCCTTGAAGCGCTCGATGAACTTGATCTCCTTGGCGAGCATCGCCTGCTGGCGCTCGAACTGCGCCTGCTGCTGCTTCTCATTCAGCGCGCGCTGTTGCTCGTAGAACTCGTAATCGCCGGAATAAGTAGTCAGCGAGCCGGAATCGATCTCGACCACCTTGGAGATCACGCGGTTGATGAACTCGCGATCGTGCGAGGTCATCAGCAGCGTGCCCTCGTAGTCGCGCAAAAACTTCTCCAGCCAGATCAGGCTTTCCAGATCGAGATGGTTGCTCGGCTCGTCGAGCAGCATCACGTCGGGACGCATCAGGAGAATGCGCGCCAGCGCCACGCGCATCTTCCAGCCGCCGGAAAGCGCGCCGACGTCGCCCTCCATCATCTCCTGGCTGAAGCCGAGGCCGGACAGCGCTTCACGCGCCCGTCCGTCGAGCGCATAGCCGTCGAGCTCCTCGAAACGATGCTGCACCTCGCCATAGCGCGCGATGATCTCGTCCATCTCGTCGGCCTTGTCCGGATCGGCCATCGCGGCCTCGAGCTCGCGCAGCTCGGCCGCGACCACGCTGACCGGGCCTGCGCCGTCCATGACTTCAGCCACGGCGCTGCGGCCGCTCATCTCGCCGACGTCCTGGCTGAAATAGCCGATGGTGATGCCGCGATCGATCGAGACCTGGCCCTCATCGGGCAGCTCCTGCCCGGCGATCATGCGGAACAGGGTGGACTTGCCGGCGCCGTTCGGGCCGACGAGCCCGATTTTCTCGCCCTTGTTGAGCGCTGCAGAGGCTTCGATGAAAAGGATCTGGTGGCCGGCTTGCTTGCTGACGTTGTCGAGGCGGATCATGGGGTCTTTTTTGGGGGAGTTTTGCGTTGCAGCGTAAATAGGCCATGCCGGTCGCCAGGGGAAGCCCGGCCGCACCCGGATTCCCCCCGCGAGACACCAAATTCCCGCAATCCGCCCCTGGGTTTAGGACTTGTAGACCTCGACCGTCTGCATCATGCCCATCTCCTCATGGTTCATCATGTGGCAGTGGAGCATGAAAACGCCGGTGAAATCGAGGAAGCGGGAGCGGAACACGACCTCGCCGCCCTGGCGCTCCACGATCACGGAATCCCGCCATTCCGGCGCCGCCAAGGCTTTCCCGTTGACCGAGACGATCTGGAACGGATTGGTGTGGATGTGGAAGACATGGTCGTCATGTTCGTGCGTGTTGACGATGCTCCACTCTTCGACCGCGCCAAGTTTGACCCGGTGATCAATACGGGCGGGATCGAACTTCTTGCCGTCGATGAAGAAGCCGAACTCCTGCCAATGGCCCGCGGCATCGGCTTCGGGCGCGGTCGCCGACAGCACCACCTTGCGCCGGTTGGTAATTTCCGCGTCCTTGATGGTCGCGAGCGGCGCCGGCGGAAGAGCCTTCGGCAGTTTCATGTCCATCGGCGCGCCCGACACTACGATGCGCGCCAGCGGCCCCACCGGAGACGGATGCCCCTGATCGTAGGGCGCCGCGTTGAAGGCATAGGTACCCGGGCTGCCAGCTTTCACGAGGATGTCGGCGCGCTGGCCCGGCGCGATCAGGAGCTGCTTCAACGGTTGCACGGCGCCGAGCTGGATGCCGTCATATGCAATCGCGTGCAGATCATGCTGCTCCAGAGCGAGCAGCATGTCGTCCTGATAGGCGGCATTGAGGATCCGCCAGCGCTGCACCTCGCCGGGGCGCATCTCGACGACCGGCCGCCGCTGGCCGTTGATCGCGAGGAATCGAGTCGCCGTCTCCGGGAATAGCGTCTCGAAATTCTCCACCATGCCGTTGGCATCGAAGACGACCTGGGTCAGCACCAGGAGGCGCTCGCGCGCGGCCGCGATCTCCGGAACGTCGGCGAAATCGCCCTCGATGATGACAGCGCCCACCATGCCGCTGGACATCTGGATGTCGGCGCTGCCGTGGTGGTGGGGGTGATACCAGTAGGTGCCTTTGGTGTGGTCGGCCGGCAGCGTGATCTCGATATTGTAGCTGTGGCCGGGCGCCATCGAACGCATGACGTTATCGGCGATGCCGCTTGGGCTGACATGCGCGCCGTGGAAATGGAAATTGGTGTTGTTGAACTGATGCGGGTGGCTGATGTCGGCGGGGAGCCCGTCGCGGTTCGGCGGCAGATCGTTGATCATCTTGATCCGCAGCGTCTCGCCCGGCTTCATGCGCAAGGTCGGTCCCGGACTGCCGCCCTCGTAAGATCTGACATAGAGCCTGACGCCGCCGATCTGGCGATAGGCGTAGCCGCAGCGCAAGGTGGTGCTCAGAACGCCACTGACGGACCTGCGCACCTCGGGCTCGACCAGCTTCTGATCTATGGCCGGAACCGTCGTTTCCGGTACCATGCCCGTCGTCGGCGACATGTCCGCGGCGTGCGAGGCGTCGGCATGGTCGTGCATCGCGTGTTGGGCGTTCGCGGCGCCAGCGAACAATGACAGCGCGCCCATCTTGAGACCGCAATCGAGCAGTTGGCGCCTTGTCATTCCGGTCGACGTGCTAACCGGAGAGAGATCGTTCGAATTCTGCTGCATGTGAGTTCCCGCCCCTCGTCATCCAATTCCCTCAATCAATTTGATTCGACTGCTAGGCAAGCGGAAATGGAATTCTCAATCCGCGCACATGTGACACGCAGCGTCTTCATCTGATGTAAACGCCCTGCCGTTTCTATGCCTGCATGACGAATCATGACAGCTTCACGCGAGCGTTGGCGCGTACCCTCCGGGCACCGATGCCGTCAGCATCGTGATGTCCTCGAAATCTTGTACAAGGATCAGAACATGCGGCCTTCGCGACGCGAGCTCGTGAAGTGGTTATCGGCAGGCGGCATCTCGGTCAGCCTGTCACATCTCGGTCTGGCGAAGGAGTCTCCCTTCGCCTCGCACGAGACGCTTCCCGGACGCGGCAATTTCAATCCTGCGATCAAGGGTGCCGGCCGCGTCGACGGCGTCGCCAAGGTGACGGGCGCAAAGCTCTACGCCTCCGATTTCCGCGCCAACGACCTTCCGGGCTGGCCAAAAGCCACCTCGCACGCGATCCTGGTTCGCGCCAACGACGCCACGCATGTCTACACCGGGATGGATCTCGCCCGCCTGTCGGGCGCACTGAAGCCGTCCGTTGTCGTTACGGCCCTCGATCTCGACCGGATCGGCACGCAGGTGCCCGAATTCTATGCCGGTGATCTCTTCTGTCCCGTCGGCAAGACGCCGCTCTATCTGGGTCAGCCGGTCGCGCTCCTCATCTTCGAAAAGTTCGATGCCTTCGACCAGGCGCGCCTCGTGCTGCGCGATGGCACCTTCGTCAAATTCGGCGAGGAAACCGGGCCGGTGATCGCGCCTGATTACGGCTCCTTCCGCTTCACCCGCGTGGCAGGTAGCGCACCTGAGAAGCCGGATATCTACTCGCCGATCCAGGCCGGCTGGGTCTCTCCCAAGAAGGTCCAGAGCGCCGCGCTGCCGGTGTGGTCGCCGCTCGCCAAGGAGATGCCGGCCGATTACACCAAGGCCGCCAAACATGGCGAGCAAACCCGCGCGGAGCTTGCGGCGGAAGATGCTTCGCTGCTCGTGCTCGACCGCGAATTCGAGACGCAGTCGGTCGATCCGATGTTCCTCGAGCCCGAAAGCGGCCTCGCCTGGTATGACAACAAGGCCAGCAATCTCGAGCTGGTGCTCGGCGTCCAGTCACCCTACGAGGCGGCAGAGTCGATCGCGCATCTCTTGGCCAAGGCCCGTGCGCCCTACAGGCCGGCGCATATCAATGCGCAGTTCGCCCATGTTGGCGGCGGCTTCGGCGGCCGCGATCACACGCCATTCATTCTCTATGTCGCGCTCGCCGCGATCTGCTTTCCCGGCAAGCCGGTGCGGCTCGCCCATGACCGCTACCAGCAATTCCAGGGCGGCATCAAGCGCCACCCGATCAAGATGCGCTCGCGCATCGGCATCGATCGCACGACCGGCAAGATCAAGGCCTTCGCCGCCGATCACGTGCTCGACGGCGGCGGTCTCGCCAATTTTTCGGCCAACGTCGCCGTGGTTGCCGCCACCGGTGCAATCGGCATCTACGACATTCCAAAGGTCGACGTCACGACCGTGGCACTGCATTCGCGCGGCGTCACCGCAGGGTCGATGCGCGGTTACGGCACGCTGCAAACCATGACCGCGCTGGAGGTGCTGATCGACGAGGCGGCAAGCGAGCTGAAGCTCGACCCGATCGAATTCCGCCGTCGCAATGCCTTGAAGCAGAACGGCCGGACCATGACGGGAAATCCGTACATCGTTTCGGTCCGTACGCCCGAAATCCTCGACAAGCTCGAAAAGCATCCGATCTGGCAACAGCGCGCGCGGTTCAAGCAAGGCTCATCCGACCGGCTGATCGGTACCGGCGTTGCCTGCGTGACCAAGGACTACGGCTCCGGCGCGGATTGCTCGCTCGGACGCGTCGAGCTGACCGCCGACGGCAAGATCGCGATCTTCTGCGATCACGTCGAGATGGGCAACGGCATCGGCACGGCGCTGGCGAACCGGGTGGCGAGCCATCTCGGCACGATCGCCGACGAGGTCTCGGTCGCCCGCGTCGACAGCTACGACGCCCTCGGGCTCGTCACCTCCGGCGATCCCTACACGATGGATCAGAAGACTCAGGATGCAGCCGAAAGGAATCCGCGCTGGGTGCCCTCGATCAGCTCGGCGACATCAGCCTCGATCGGCGCGCATGTCGGCACGCATTCGTCTGCGGAAGCTGCCCGCGTCATCTTCCGCTTCGGCCTGTGGCCGGCGGCGCTGGAGCTCTGGCATATCCCAAAGACCGATCCGCGCGCACGGCAATGGGCTAGCGCGCGTTGGGAGAATGGCCAGCTCATCATGCCCGGCCAGGAGCCGCTGGCGCTGCCCACGCTCGCCGCAACCGCCCATGCGCGCGGCTACGTCACCGGCGCCGTCGCGCACAGCTTTTCCCGCTGGGCCTGGTCGCGCGCCCGCTTCCCGCTGTTCGGCGAGCAATACCGCGCCGACATCGACGCCCTCGCGATCCGCCGCGGCAACGGCAAGTTCGAACGCATCAACCGCACCAGCGTCAAGTTTCCCCCGACCGACAACAATCGCATCGGCACCGCCTACACCTCGATGTGCGGCACGGTCGTCCGTGTCGAGATCGAGCGCGCGACCGGCAGCTTGCGCATCGCAAAAGCCTACAGCGTGTTCGAATGCGGCACCGCGCTCGTGCCCGAGGTCGTCATGGGCCAGGCCCATGGCGGCTTCGCGATGGGCGTCGGCTACGCGCTGCTCGAAACGCTGCCGCCCTTCGAAGGCGGCCCGGGCAACGGCGAATGGAATCTCGGGCGCTACCTCGTCGCGCGCGGCTCGGACCTCCCCTTGCGCGATCTCGAGATCGAGATGCTGAAACCGTTGACGCCGGACGAAGAGCCGAAGGGCATGGCGGAGGTCGTCATGATCCCGATCGTGCCGGCGCTCATCAACGCCATCCATGATGCCACCGGCCACCGCTTCCGCGCGCTGCCGGTGACGCAAAGCCTTTTGAAGGGAGTGCTCGCGTGACGATCCTCAGCCTCACCATCAACGGCCAGAAGCATGGTCCGGTAGAGGTGCGCGACGACCTCTCGATGAACGATTTCTTGCGCGAAATGCTCGGCATGACCGGCACGAAATTCGGCTGCGGCGCCGCGCAATGTTTGAGCTGTGCCATCATCGTCGACGAACCCGACGGCAACAGTTACACCAGCCCGACCTGCATCGCGCCGGCCGTGAATTTCGACGGCAAGTCGATCCGCACCGTCGAGGGACATGCCAGAGACGGCGAGCTCTCGGCCCTGCAAAAAGCCTTCATCGATCATTTCGCGTTTCAGTGCGGCTACTGCACGGCGGGCTTTCTCAATGAGGGCCAGGTCCTGCTCGAGCGCCTGGCACGCAAGCCGGTCGCCCGCGACGCGCTGGAGCAGACGATCGCCGACGCGCTCGACGGCCACCTCTGCCGCTGTACCGGCTACGTCAAGTATCACGAGGCCGTGCGCGACGTGATCCTCGCCGATTCAAATCGCTACCTGATGGCTACCAAGTGACACGAGCCATGATCTCCGACGCGCGCTTCAAGATGATGGCTGCGATCGCGGCGCTCGCCAGCAGCCTTTGCGCTGGCTTTGCCGCCTCCGAGACCGCGAGCCATGCTCTGGCCTCGCCCGAGAGCTTCGCCAACATTGCCGACACTGAGAAGCGCTCGGCCGCGATCTTCACCGAGCTCGGCAAGGTGCTGACGCATCCGCGCTGCACCAACTGCCATCCCGCCGGCGACAGCCCGCGGCAAGGCGACAATCCGCGTCTCCATCAGCCGCCGGTCACGCGCGGCGCCGACGGCCACGGCCTGGAGGCGATGCGCTGTCATACCTGCCACCAGAAGGCCAATTTCGAGCCCGGCCGCATCCCCGGCCATCCCGAATGGCACCTTGCACCGCGCGAGATGGCATGGGAAGGCAAGACGATCGGCGAGATCTGCGCGCAGATCAGGGATCCCGCACGCAACGGCGGCCGCAAGGTGGAGGAGCTGATCGACCACATCGGCAAGGATACGCTGGTCGGCTGGGCCTGGAAGCCCGGCTTCGGCCGCTCGCCGGTGCCCGGCACGCAGGCCCAGGCCGGTGCGCTGGTCGAAGCCTGGGTGAAGACCGGAGCGGCCTGTCCCGCGCCGTGACGAGGCCCCAGGGCGAGCACTATAAACGGTTTCCGAAGGCAAAGCGGAAGTCGCCCCGCTTGATCGTCATCGACGGCTTATAACTTAAGGCGCGCTTCACCCAGCTGACAATCCCGGTCGGTCGGGTGAAAATGACCCAGCCGCATTGATTAAGGCCTGGGCTTCAGATAGCGCGACGAGAGCGGGATGGCGTAAATCTTGAAACCTGCGATCTCAGGAAATGCCTCCGCTGCGTCCGGAGACACCAGCGCCAGGAGCGCAGCCGGCACCTCACCATTGACCAGTCGATCGATCGCCGCTGTTTGTCCTGTGCTCAGTTGGAACACTGGACCTCCTGCTGCCACGATCGCGAACCTGATATCAGCGCTCGATGCCGTGTACCTGTCATCCATCGCAACGTTCTTGGCGGTAAGAGCGAATACCGACGGCATCTCCGGACGAACCATTACAACGGCAACAAGGGGGTCCGCGTCGTCGGGAAACGCACCTACGGTTGGTTCGGCACCGTCGCGTGCTGCCGTTCGGGTCGCGACGGTCATTCGCTCCGCAACCGCGGTAGCGGCTGCCACCTGCTCGTGTATCGTTCTGCTTTTGGAATTCTGGGCGGTATCCACGGTGGGCCGCGAATCCGTGATGCTTAGCCCTGTCGTACCAGAACCCGCGCCGATGGTGGCGTTGCTTTTTGGCTCGGGTTGCGTCGCCAATGCAGGAGGCGGGACGGGAGTTGTCGGGCGCTCTGCCTTTGCCGCGACGACGGCCTTCTTGGTGGCGAGGTGAGCCCTGTCATGGACACGATGAGGCCGCGGCTTTTCGGTCTTCGTTGCGATGGTAGATTTGGTCGATTTTATTGGGAGATTGGTTTTGGACGGCGCGAGTTTCATCGGCTGATCGGCAGCCGTCCTGTTGGAGCAGGCGAACTCTCGTTCGTCCGCGCACACTTCCGCGGCCGCTTGACGCGGCGGTTCGCGACTACAGCCAACCAAGGTCGCAGCCAGCGCGATGATGAGAGACGCTCTCATGCAATCACCCTAGAGGATAAATTTCTGCCGGTATTCTCTCTGCGTATTTATCTCCGCGCTGATCGTCTATGTTTGTACGAAAATATTAAACGAGCATTAAGCGTACGGCCGCCGGTGCGAGAGGCTTCCTTATGGTTAACGCCAGGATAGGCCGAGCGTGACGCCGCCTTGATGTCAGAGAGCCAGACACAATCGGCGAAAGCCTCGTTGTCGGCTTCAACGCTCGTGTCATGGATTAAGGGGTTTGGGGCTCTCGATCGCCCAACCGGTGTCCGCCGAGGACGCACTGCTGCGGTGCATGAGTCTGTTATTGGCCCACAGCGAAGTGGCGGCACGCGTCGTCAAGGTCCGCCCAGCGCGGTGAAGCGAACGAGATTTGCTCTTCGCATTTTGCCCCATAGCGGTCGTCGAGCCGGTGCCGCCGCTCAGACCGCTCGAACTTGGACAAGCCGATTGATTGCGTACGCGTCGTCCCAGCAGACCGCAGCTTCCCATGCGGCCGAGGCTTGGGCGGCGATGCATTTGGGCCAATGTCAGCTATTGGCCGATTCCGTTGAAAAAGGGCGGCAGTAATCCGATGTATTGGCGTCAGCGGCGATGCGGCCGAGCGGCTGTGTCG
>NZ_JBANBK010000058.1:0-27500 GCF_053572325.1 Bradyrhizobium sp. UFLA05-112
GTCGCAGCCCGGCCGAACAAGGAGATGGCCAATAACGAAAGCGCTTGACACCAATCGCCCCATACAAGTCCTCTGGCCCGATGCTGCCCGGCTCGAAGCTCGTCCAAGCGTCGGCTGTCGGGTGTAGACCGGAAGTGGCAGCGGTCCAAAACGCCGACTTTGACCCGTAGCTGGCATTCACGGGCAAGTTGATATTATAAAGCGATACTCCCAGACGAGGTGCTTCGGCCATGCCAAATCGTCGCCAAATACTTTCAGGAATAGGAACAGTGGCCATGGGGGCGCCGATCCTGCCGGCATTGGGGCAGCAATCGCCCACGTACCTTTCTGACAAATTCGCAACCGATGTGATCCGAAGGCTCGATCAGGCAGTTGCAGAGCGGCGTGTCTGGAACATCCACGGGCTTGTCGTTGTTCAGAACGACAACCTAATTGTTGAGCGCTATTTCGAGGGGCAAGATCGCGAGAGAGGCGTCGGCGATCTCGGCACGGTCAAATTTGACGCGAGTGCGATGCATGATCTGCGATCCTGCTCGAAAAGCATTGTGGCGTTGCTCTACGGAATCGCCCTTCAACTTGGGAAGGTACCGGCGCCAGAGGTAAGCCTGCTTACGGCTTTTCCGGAGTATATTGATCTCGCCAACGAGCAGCGCTCGCGCGTGACTGTTCACCATGCTCTCTCAATGACCATGGGTACGGATTGGGATGAAAGCAGCCTGTCCTATGCTGATCCACGCAACAGCGAAATCGCAATGGACAACGCGCCAGACCGCTACCGTTACATATTGGAGCGCCCGGCCATCGACACTCCGGGGATGCATTGGAATTACTGCGGCGGCGCGACGGCCTTGCTCGCTCGCTTGATTGCCAAAGGGTCAGGCAAGTCCCTGCATCAATTCGCGCGCGAGTTTCTTTTCGAGCCGCTCGGTATGGGTCCCACTGAATGGGCCGTCGGACCAGACGGCGAGCCATTCGCAGCGTCAGGCGCTCGCATGTCCGTTCGCGACCTCGCAAAGATTGGGACGTTGATGCTTCACGGCGGTCGGCAAGACGACCGTCAGATTGTGCCTGCTGAGTGGATTCGGCGCTGCACTACGCCTATCGTAAGTTGCGACGAGATGCGACGTTACGGCTATCAATGGTTTTTGCTCGATGTGGCATTCGGGAAACCAAAAGGATGGGCCGTAGGAAGATTGGAACGCATGTGGATGGCGCAAGGAGAAGGCGGACAGCGTTTGTATATTGTACCTGCCCTTCAGCTAATCATTGCCTTGACATCTGGAAATTATGGGGCCGACGACCAGGGGGTCCCTCCTACACGTGTTCTGAGTGAGGTGGTTCTGGCGAGCATATCCTAGCCTTCCATGTGTCTGTTTCTGGCCCACCGCGACATTTGCTGCGGTTTCGCAAAGGCGGTCGGTGTCGAAGCGAACCGGACATCGACGAAGATTGATGAGTACGCGCCCTAGTTCGGCAGCCAAGTATCACCGTCCCGACTGCGACTGCTACAGCCCCCTGTTAGCACCAGTCTGATGATCCGCGACGCGGGCCTGGATGATCTTGTTGCCGAAATAGTTGGCGGCAAGGCCGATACCGAGCGCGGCGAGGCTGCCGCCGAAGCCGGGAATCATCGACGATGCGGCCACGGCCGCGCCCTTCGCCAGGACCTGCAAGGCGGTGCCGTCGGTGAAAAAGCTTGGCAGCATGTCGAACACCGTCTGCAATTGTGGCCTCGCCTGGTGCGCGATGTCGGCGAGCTGAAGGACCTTGGAGAGGTCGGGGTTCTTGGTGAGCACATCAGGCGGAATCAACGCTTTCAGCTGCTGCAGCACATTGGCGTTTTCCGGGGTGATCAGGTTCTTCAGGTCGACGGCTTGCAGCTGGCGGAGACCTTCCTTGATCTGATCAAGCTTGTCCGTCTGCTGTTGCGACGACAGGAAAACTTGCAGGTCGCCCAGAAACTTGAACAACCCCTGCGGCAATTGTCCGGTCGGCGCTGATACCACCGGCGCACCTGCCGAATTCGCCATCTCGACGATGCCGCTGTTGCCGATGCCGAGCACACCGAGGATCGACGCGATCCACCCCGCTGTCTTGGTATGATCCGCCTGCTTGATGGTCACGGAGCCCATCTTGCGCAAATCGTCGGCCGTCGCCCGCACGCGGTTCGGGTCGAGCGCACGCGGGCGCGCGGTCTCGAAGGCGGCCGCGGTCGCAGCATCCGCCACGCCTGTCAGCGGCAGATCGTTGTCGGCCTGGAACGCGAGCAGCGCCGCGCGCGTCAGCGGTCCGTAGTCGCCGTCGATCGCACCCGGCGGGTAGTTGAGACGCTGGAGCTGTTGCTGCACGAACGTCGCGCTCAGGGATGGCAGCGGCGCGTAATTGCCCGCCACGCCGATGTTTGCGAGCGCAGGTGCGCCCGTGAGAGCGTTGAACGCCCCGAACTGCGGGCGTTGCGGATTGGGGTCATTCGGATCGACGCTGAGGCCGTATAACGTCGAAGGCAGCCGCTGATGCAGATTCCATTGCCCGGAGCGCAGGAAGGTGGCCGTGCCGTTGAAACCGCTGGATTGGGAGACCCAGGTGAACGACACCAGTCCGGCCGCGAGCAGTGCCTGGCACACTGCGCCGCTGCCATAGACCCCGACCTGATAGCTGGGAGCGCCCGCCCCGCCCGTCAGGACCTGCCGAACCGCGCGAAAATACGGAACGATGCGCGTGCGGATGTCCGCATCGGAGGCGTCATAGTCGACGGCGAAGTAGATCGCTGAACCTGTGGGCTGACCGATGACGTTCGCCGCGTAATCGCGCGCGTAGGCGCCGTCCTTGGCACCCGCGTCCTGCGAGAACGATGCCGCGGAATCGCCGGCGCCCTGATAGACGATGGCAAGCTTCATTCCGGCGCGAACGATGGCGTCGGCTTCGTCGGGCGTCAGCCGCTTCTCGGGCTGGTGCGTGTTGCGGCAATAATAGCGGATGATGGTATCGACGCCGTTCTGTTTCAGCGAAGCCAGACGCGGAGTTGTCCGCATGTTGGTGTCAATGATCATGGCTCGCCCCCGAGTTGGACGGATTGGCCGTTGCGGCCGACATGACTGTCTTGCTGGGTGTCGTACATGGTCATCGGTTCGTGTTGGCGCCCGTGACGTGGTCGCGCGTGCGGGCCTCAATGACGCGATTGCTGAAATAATTGGCGGCAAGGCCAATCGCGAGCGTCGCGAGCGATCCGCCGAAACCCGGGATCACGCTGCCCGCCACGGCCGACAGCCCCTTCGACAGCAGCTGAAGCGTCGAGTCGTTGGCGAACATCCCCGGCAAGGCGTCGAAGATGGTGTGGAACTGCGTGAACCCGCGCGCGCCGTCGACGATCTGAAAGAAATTGCCGAGTGCCGGATTTGAGCTGATGACATTGGCGGGGATCAGCCCACGGATATTGTCGAGGATCTGGATATTTTCCGGCGACAGCAATTGCTTGACGTTGAAATTCTGCAGCTGCTTGGCGGCATCGAGCACCTGCTGGGTGTTCGCCGGATCGGCACGCAGCTGGGGTGACGTCAGCAGCTTCTGCACTTCTGTCAGGAACTGGGACAGATTGGGCGCCGGGGGCACAGCCACGTTGTTGTTGACGACCTGGACCGCGGCGCTGTTGCCGATGCCGAGCGCGCCGAGGATCGTCGAGATCCAGCCGGCGATCTTGGTGTTGTCAGCGGCCTTGATGGTCTGCGAGCCGCTCGCCCGCAGATCGTCCGACGTCGCGGAGAGGCGATCGCGCGAGAGCGGTCGCGGCTGCGGCCGGGCGAACGCGACCTGGGTGGCCGCATCCAGGACGCCGGTCGGGGATACGTTGTTGTCGGCCTGGAACGCCAGCAGCGCCTCGCGCGTCAGCGTGCCGAACTGGCCGTCGATCTCGCCCAGCGAATAGCCAAGCTCCGTCAGCTTGCGCTGCAGGCCCTCGACCAGCGCGCCCTTGTCGCCGAACCTGAGCTCGGTCGTCCCCAGCACGGGCGTCGTTTGCAGCTCCCGCTGCGGCATGACGTCCACACTGATCTCTGGCGCTTCCGCCCATCCGAGCGCGGTCTGCCGGATCTCGGCGAGCCGGTTGAGCCAGCCGCGGCCGAACGTGTCGAAGATGGCAAGGCTGCGCAGATAGGATTCGTAGGTCGAGCAATAGTCCTCGACGAGCATCTTCTGATCGGCGGCAAGGCAGGCATCTATCGTAAGCGACCCCATGCGTCCGTCCACCGCGAGCCCGTTCTGCCCACGGGCCAGCGCCTGCTGCAACAAACGGATGGCGCGCGTCGTCCCGCTCAGAACGGCCGTGTTGTAGACGACCTGGGCGGCCGGCAGCGGGATCTCGTCGCCATGCACCGGCGTCCAGTAGTTGGCGCGGAAGATCTGCAGCGCCTCGTCCCGCGTGAGGTTTCGCACGTCATCGGCGGTGACCGGCGCATGCCGCCAGGCCGACAGGTCCTTCTGCGTGATGCCCATGTTGGTCGGGCCGCCGGGATCGCGCGGATGATTGGTGTAGCCGCCCTCCCATTTCTCGATCAGGGCATGCACCTTCTCGAAATTTCCGAGCGCGATGTCGCCTTGCAAAGGCGTCCCGCCGCCGCGCGTTTCCATCAGCCGGTCCGGCACCGGCCGGCCGTTGACTACGCCCTTCACGGAGCCCCAGTCGATGCCCGTCGCGAGATCGTCGGGCTTGACGTCGATCTCGAAATGCATGGTGTCCTTGATGTTGATCCAGTTGCCGCCCCACTCGAACACCCGCTTCTTGTTGACCGTCTTGATCGCAAGCACGTCGTCGATCATGGCCTGGGTCATGTCGGTGTCGGCAAGGTTGCGCTTGACGTCCTGGGCGCGCAGATCCTGCGTCGGCTGGTCGGAAAAGCGGACCTTGCGCTGGTCCGAGGTCTCCTTGTACGGGTTGGTCGTCCAGTTGACGTCGAGTGCAATGCCGTAGGCGTGCAGGCTCTTCTCGGTGCCGCCGGTAATGGCGCGGCAGTTGTAGCTGTCGGTATCGGCTGTCCTGATGTTGTAGCCATGGGCTGCCAGCACCATCGACAGCGCCTGCCAGGCATCAGCCGTCGGGGGCGCGACGAGGATCTCGTCGGGACCAAACGCGATGCGGGCCATCGCGTGTTCGGCGCACTCGAATGTCTTCCAGTTCACGCGTTGCTGGGCGGTCGATTCGCTCATGCTGCCCCCTCCATCGCCTGCTCGTCAGCCACGGCACGGACTCGAGACAGGGGATGCGCTCATTAAAGAACTGCGTGCCGCGTGGGCGTTTCAGCCCGTGCGACTTCAAGGACTTGCTCGAAATAGGCGTTCTACAAATGCAACCTTAGGCTACAGCAAGGACCGTCACGCTGAATGTGAACTGGATCACTTGCGGCAAATCGTCCATCGCGACGGCGCACGCGATCGCGTTCCCCGCACAGCGGCAGGGCCGATCGCGTATCGGGGAGATCGTGGAGGGCGATGCCTTTGCGGGTGATGTCTTTGCGGCCCATCCTTCGAGACGGCCGCCTTTTGGCGGGCTCCTCAGGATGAGGTCTCGTCGCGGCGAAAATCTAGACCCTCATGGTGAGGAGCGCCGCTTGCGGCGCGTCTCGAACCATGAGGCCGAGGACCCTTCGCAGCCTCTCAACCGCCATATGCGAGAGCACCGGGGGACGCGAACAAGGCATCCCGCGATCAGCACCGCCAGCAAAGGACGCGAGACGGCCCCCAACTCAGTTGCTGACCCGGTCCAGCTCGACGGACACTTCGGAGGCCCAGGCCCCCGGCGATTCCAGCGCGAAGGATTGATGGTTGGCCTTGGTCCGAATGGTCACGAAAGCGGCGACGGTGTTGCCTTCGATCCTTGCCTCGACAAGTCCGTCCGAGCTCTTTCCGGTGATCTTGCCGCCCTGGCGATACTCGCTTTCAAACCAGTTGCCCGAAAGCGTGGAGCCCTCCTGCTCGATCTGGGCGGACAGCAGCATCTTGTAGGCATCGCTTGCGCATTTCAGCTCGAAGCTCATGGATTTTTCGGGCTTCTTGACCACGTAGCTTGCCTTGCAGCGAATTCGCTCGCGGCCCCCTTCCGAGAGCTTCATGGAACCGTTCCCGGACCACGTCCCGGCAAGACCATCGATCGTTGCGCTCGCATGCGATGAGGCGAGCAGCAGACAGCCGAGGACGGCCGCTCTGATCTGCCGCTTGTAACAGCCAATTCGTATCAACGCTCTGTACTCCCTGCGCCATTGGTTTCGATTCGGTTAGGTACTCGAAAATGAGGGTGTCCTAAAGATGTCCGATAGTTGGCTGCTCTTGGCGGGCGGGCCCGCCAGCAACATTCCGCAACAAGAAAGCCTAAAGCGCGATGAGATCAGGATGAATCGTCATCGCGCTTCAGGTTGTTGATTGAGCATGATCTCCGCGCAAACGCGTTCCGCGTTTGTCGCGAGGGAAAACCGCTCCACACTTTGCGCTAACGCGGCCCTTCGGGTCCGGATCATGCTCCAGGTGCGCGCGGCAGAAGGCACCGGAGGTTGCTTTTTTGCAGTCCCGCAACGCCAGACAACCACACGTTAAAGATTTCTACCTAGTGATCGCTCCATCAATCTTCGCGGGTCATCAACCGGAGACATTCGCTCATGAAACGCCGTGACTTCCTGATCAGCGCATCCGCCGTCGGTTTTGCAGCGCCTGCACTGTTCAGGGCGGCCGTGTTGCCGGCGCTGGCTCAGCAAGCGCAAGCGCCTGCCGGTGCGACCATCGTGCGCGCGGCGATTTTTCCGGCGATCGGCTTTTCGCGCGTCGGCAATGGCGATGAATGGTTCCTCGCGCCTGAAGTGCCGGGCCTGATGAATGAGCCCGCGGGCGGATTCAAGCAGGGACCGAGCCGCATCAAGAAGCAGGTCCAGCGCTTTCGCGTCTACGGCTATGATGATCAGGGCCGCGTCGTGCGCGAGCTCGGCGAAGCCGACGGCCTGCGATGGACCGTGCATGTGGCGAACACCAAGGCGGCCTGGTACGGCTATTCGAACGCAATGGACGGCGGCGACAATGCGCCGGGCATTCCCGGCGCGTTGCGCAATGCCGCCATCGAGCCGGCCCGCCGCGAAGACATGCTGGTGATCGACGCAGGTCCAGTCCGGATCGACGGCGCTTCGAAGAACGCCGATGGCCGTGACGCGGCCTATCGCATGGCCGGCAAGTTCTGGAAGACGATGCCGGTGACGCTCGGTCATCTGCGCACCGACGAGGCCGGGCGGCTGCTGGTTTTTCCCGCCGACGGCATCTCCAATTCCGCCCTGCCGCAGAACCCGGTGCGCGACTTCACCAACAATGACGGATGGCATGACGACTGGTGCGACGGCTGGGTGAAGGCCAGCGTCTGGATCGGAGGCGCGGACATGGCCTGCGAGCCGGCCTGGGTCGTCTGCTGCGGTCCGAAATTCGCGCCGCAGATCGAGCCGATCGTCAGTCTCTACGACGCGGCGCGCGAAGCCATGATCGCGTCGGGGCACATGAAGCCGGTGTCCGCCGCGGTGTCGTTTCGCCGGGATGTGCTTCCGATCCTGCGGCGCTCCGGCATGATGCAATGGATCGTGCAGGCGTCCTATCTCAGCAAGGCCTGGAGCGATCTCGACGATCTGTCAGATCCCGCTGTCGTGCAGTCGCTGGCGGACCCCGCGGAGAAAGCGCGTCCCGCGCGTGAGAAGGTTCTGGCCGCATTCCGCAAGCCCGGCGGCAAAGACCGGCGCTCCGACGCGCTGCCTCCCATGCTCGGGGATGGCGTCAACTTCCCGGGAAGCCCGACCGGCTGGCTCACGCTGACGCCGACCCAGTACCAGATCCTGAGCCACTGGGCCAAAGGCGAGTTCACCGACGACCTCAACGACGCGGCCGCCAACGCGGTCGAGAAGCTCGACGACATGCCGTTGCCGCTCCGACCGGAGGCGCTCACGCGCGCGGCATTGGATGCCTGCTCGGGTGGCGCATTCCATCCGGGCGTCGAGATCACATGGCCGGTCCGCCATGCCGAGCTGTATCGGTCCACGACGGAAACACCGCTTCCCTTCCGCATCGCGATCTCGACGCGGAAGAGCCTCGTGCAGGATGTCGGATTGCAGCTCAATCCGCAGAATGTCTTCTCCGGTCATCCCGATCGGAAGGAGGCTGGCGCACCGGTGGGGCCGCAGGCACCGGGCGATCTCACGCGATGGATGGGCGTTCCCTGGCAGGGCGATGCATTCAGCTGCCAGTCAGTCCTGACGGCGGACGGTTTCCCGACGCCGGTCTGGTGGCCTGCGCTGCTTCCCGTCGACGTCCTGCCGGAAGGTTTCTACAAGCAGATGATGCGCGCGGATCTTTCGGCGGAAGAGCGGCTGCGCTTCTACCACGCGCGGGTTGCCTGGTCGCGCGGGGCGGCCGGCATCGGCCTGCATGTCGAGGCCAGCTACACCGACGGATTGCGGCGAATGATCGAGCTGTGGACGCAAATGGGCGTCGTGGTGCGCCGTGCCGGTCCGAAGGATGTCCCGGGCATTCCCAAGGACGTTTTCGTCGAAGTGCAACGCGGCACACTGGATCTTTCCAACGTCAAAGACCGCTCCTAGACGCACATGCATCAGGTCGTGATTCTGGGTGCGGGAATGGCAGGGATGGCCTGTGCCCGCACCCTTCTCAGGCGGGGATGCCGTCCGCTTCTCATTGCGCCCGGTCATGACGTCGCCAATCGCGGCGAAACGCTTTCATTTCGAGCATCTCCCCATCTCGAAAGGCTCGGCTGGCTTGGCCTGCTCGACGCAGAGACCGCGATCGCGTGCCAGGGGCGCTATTCGGTGTGGGGCAGCACCACGCTGCGGCGGGATGCGTTTCACCAGGACGGAGCGTCGGGCTGGCATATCGACCGGCAGCGGTTGGAGACCCGCATGGCCCAGACGCTCGATGCCGACGGCCTCGCGCGACAGTGCGCGGAGGCCGGTCGGCTCTCGCGGGCGTCGGACCACGTCGTTGTCGATCTTGCCGATGGCGCCTCGATCGAAGCAGAGTTCGTTGTCGACTGCTCCGGCCGCGCCTCGATCACGTCCGGGGGCGAAACACCGCTTCGGCGTCTGGACAAGCTCGTGGCCTGCTACGGCATTTTCGAGCTTGCGCAGGATGTCGAAGCCGTGCCGGCGACGCTCGTCGAGGCCGTCGCGGCGGGATGGTGGTACATGTCCATGCTGCCGGGTGACCGCATCCTGCTCTGCTTCTTCACGGATTCGGACCTGCTCCCGGCGGGCCTGCGCAAGAACATGACTCTATGGGCCGATATGGTTTCGCACACCCATGCGATCTCCGCGCGCGTGACGAGCCTCGGCATCGACATGGCTGCGTGCGCGCACCTAGAGTTCGCGCCGGCGAGCACCACCACCATGTCAGGGATGGTCGACCATCGCATCATTCGGGCGGGCGATGCCGCGACTGCGCTCGATCCGCTGGGAGCGAACGGTCTTGCCACCGCGCTATGGAGCGGCATCCAGGCCGCCGAGAGCGTAGCCGGTGCCCTCGCGCGGGATACAACGGCATCCCGGCGCTACGAGCGACAGTTTCTGGAAGGGATCGCATCCTATCTGGTCACGCAGCGCGCAATGTATGCATCGGAACGTCGCTTTCCCAACGCGCCCTTCTGGCAGCGACGCAACGACGTTTCGCTCCAGACCATCTCGCCTGCGATTGCGACACCCTGAGCCGCTCGTCCGGTCCCAAAACAAAAATGGCCCGCGCGAGGCGGGCCATTTTCTCATCGGAACCGGTAAAGTCCGAATTTGGTTGCGGGGATAGGATTTGAACCTATGACCTTCAGGTTATGAGCCTGACGAGCTACCGGGCTGCTCCACCCCGCGTTAAGCTTTTGCACGCCTTTTCGGGAATCTGGGGGACGGTCGAAGGACCAGCGCTCGTCGCGTGGCTTGCTTTCGCGTCCCAAAGGGTTCCTTGGAAGGCAACCCCGGGGCCAAGCCCGTCGGGTGCGAGGGCTATGTATCAACCGCGAGGCTCTTTGGAAAGGCCCGAGGGAACGTTTTTTTCGACTTTATGACAGGCAAAATGCACCCGTGAGGGGCGGAAAAAGCCAGCACTTGCCATAAGTTCCGCAAAGGACCAGCTTGCGGCAACAAGATGACGGGGAAACGCCATGTCCCAAACCCTGAGAAACGCCCGGTTGTGCCACCGGGGGCTGCTGGATTAGAGCGCCGCCACAAGACACCACTGTCATCGTCCGGCTTGACCGGGCGATCCAGTATTCCAGAGACGGCAGAGCCTGAACCGAAAAGCCGCAGCGTACTGGATGCCCCGGCTTCGCCTTCGCGGGGCATGACGGCAATGTTCAGTGGGGGAAAACAACAATGACTGACACATTCGATTTCGTGGTGATCGGCGCGGGCTCGGGCGGCTGCGCGGTGGCGGGCGGCTGTCTGAGGATGCGCAGACCTCGGTCGCGCTGCTCGATGCGGGCGGCAGGAACGACAGTTGGCGGATCACCACGCCCTTCGGGCTCGCGCTGCCATACAGCGCGGCCAACTGGGCCTTCGACACCGTGCCGCAGAAGGGGTTGAACGGCCGCGTCGGCTATCAACCGCGCGGCAAGGGATTAGGTGGCTCCTCGGCGATCAACGCCATGGTCTACATCCGCGGCAACAAGTGGGACTACGACCACTGGGCCTCGCTCGGCAATACCGGCTGGTCGTACGCGGACGTGCTGCCCTATTTCAAGCGCGCGGAGAACAATGCCGATTTCGACGGCGAGTATCACGGCAAGGGTGGCCCCCTGCATGTCAACAAGCTGCGCTCCGAAAATCCGATCCATGACGTCTTCCTGCAGGCCGCGCGCGAGGCGCAGTTTCGCGTGCGCGAGGACTTCAATGCCGAGGACCAAGAAGGGCTCGGCAGCTACCAGGTGACGCAGCACAATGGCGAGCGCTGGAGCGCGGCGCGCGCCTATGTGCATCCGCACATCGGAACACGCGCAAGTCTACGCGTCGAGACGGGGGCGCAGGCGACGAAGATCCTGTTCGAAGGCACCCGCGCAGTCGGTATCGAATATATGCAGGGAAAGCAGAGGAAGCAGCTGCGCGCCCGACGCGAGGTGATCCTCGCCTCGGGCGCGTTTCAGTCACCGCAGCTCCTGATGCTGTCGGGCGTAGGCCACGGCGAGGCTCTAGGCGCGCACGGCATTGGCGCCGTGCATCATCTGCCGGGCGTCGGACGCAATCTCCAGGACCATCCGGATTTCGTCTTCGTCTACGCCTCCGACTATCCGCATTTCGTGCACAGTTCGCTCGGTCGATTGCCATCGCTGCTCCGCGCGATCAGGCAATACCGCCGCGAGCGTCGCGGTCTGATGACCACCAACTTTGCCGAATGCGGCGGCTTCCTGAAGACGCGGCCCGATCTCGATCTGCCCGACATCCAGTTGCACTTCGTCATTGCGATGCTCGACGACCACGGCCGCAAGCGCCACAAGGAGGCGGGTTTCTCGTGTCACGTCTGCCTGCTCAGGCCGCAGAGCCGCGGCAGCGTAGCGCTGAAGAATGCCGATCCCGCGCAGGCGCCGCTGATCGATCCGAACTTCCTGGGTGAGGCCGCCGATCTGGAAGCGATGGTCGCCGGCTACAAGACGACGCGGCGGCTGATGGAGACGCCGTCCCTGCGCGCATTGCAGAAAAAGGACATGTTCACGTCCGATGTGAAAGCCGACGACGATATCCGCGCCATCCTGCGCCAGCGCGTCGACACCGTCTATCACCCGGTCGGCACCTGCAAGATGGGCACTGATCCGCTCGCGGTGGTCGATCCCAAGCTCAGGGTGCACGGCCTCGAAGGTCTGCGCGTCGTCGATGCCTCGATCATGCCGACCCTGATCGGCGGCAACACCAACGCGCCGACGATTATGATCGGCGAGAAGGCGGCGGATATGATCAAGGAGGAGATGCGGTGACGTAAGTCGCGCAATCTCATCACGGTCGTCCTGGCGAAGGCCAGGACCCATTACCCCAGGAAGTAGTTTCTGGCGCGAAATTGATCATCACGAGTCTTCGTCAAACATCTCCCTGGGGGTATGGGTCCCGGATCTGCGCTCCGCTTCGCTACGCTTGTCCGGGATGACGAGACGGATCAACTCAACAGAAAACCGCCATCCACCGTCACCACGCTACCCGTCATGTAGCGCGACGCTTTTGAGGCGAGCAGCAGGATCGCGCCGTCGAGATCGGATTCGGCACCGACACGGCGCTGCGGGATGCGCTTGGCCAGGCGCTCGCCTGCCGGCGTCGACCAGAAATCGTGGTTCATCTCGGTGTCGATATAGCCGGGCGCCAGCGCATTGACGCGGATGTCTTGGCCGGCGAGCTCCAGCGCCATCGCCTTGGTCGCCTGAATCATGCCGGCCTTGGAGATCGCGTAAGGCGAGACCGCCTTCAACACGCCGGTGCCGAGCACGGAGGCGATGTTGACGATGTTGCCTGGCTGCTTGCGTGCGATCATTCGTCGCGCCAGCTCGGTGCTGAGGAAATAGGCGCCCTTGAGATTGGCGCTGACCACGGCGTCCCAGTCCGCTTCCGTCTGCTCGGTCGCGAGCTTCTCGATCGCGATGCCGGCATTGTTGATCAGCACGGTGATGGGACCGAGCGCAGCTTCCGCGGCATCGACCGATCTTGCGATCGATGCGGTGTCGGTGACATCGAGCGCAATCGCCGCGGCGCGCCCACCCTTGCTGCGAATCTCCGTTTCGAGCGCGCGAAGCTTGTCCGTCTGGCGCGCGGCGAGCACGACGGCGGCGCCGTGCGCGGCCAGCACGCGCGCGAACTGGCGCCCCAGGCCCTGGCTGGCGCCGGTAATGAGGATGGTTTCTTTACTGACGTCGAATACGTCTGACATGGCGAAGGTCCCAGGGTCTGCCCCCCGCATAGATACAGACCATTTTAGTGATCTGAAACCGGAATGATGGGTTCGCCGTTCACTCGTTCCATGCAGGCAGGGCGCAGCTCATGAACAGTTTCGATCTCACGGTCTATGCAGCGCTGGCCGTGGCGATCGGCTTCGGCTTCAGGACCGGCCTGCTGCGCAGTGCGATGACCATCCTGGCCTATCTTCTGGCTGCACCGATCTCGATCTGGCTGGTGTCGCTCATCGCACCCCACGTGGCCGGTGAGACCGCCTCGCCTCTGCTTCAGGGCTGGGTGTTGTTCTTCGGCGTTTTCGTCGCAACCGGCATGACGCTTGGACATCTCGGCCGCGCCGCGCTGGATGATGCGGTCGGCGAAGCCGGGCTCGGAGACCGCATAGGCGGCGCAGCGCTCGGAGCCGTCCGGGTCGGCCTCGTCGCGACAACGCTGGTCCTGGTCTTCGATCAATTGGTGCCCGCCAACAGGCAGCCTCCGTTCCTCGTGGGGTCGCAATTGCGCCCGCTGTTCTCCGCTGCCGGACAGATGGGATTCAAGTCTCTGCCGCCTGAAGCCGCGGCCGCCATCGATCGCATCAAGAGGGAGCGGCCCATCTGACGCAGTGTGACCTTCTTCCGCGGGCGCGCCATGCATTTTGGCAACGGCCCGTCTCTTATCAACGGGAGTGAGATTGGCTACAGTGGCGCCTCCAAACCTGCCAGACATCACAGGAGTGAACCAGTGGATCTTGGGATCAAGGGTCGCCGCGCCATCGTCTGCGCGTCCAGCAAGGGCCTCGGTCGCGCCTGTGCCGTGGCGCTCGCCAATGAGGGCGTGCATGTCACGCTGACCGCGCGTGGCGCGGACGCGCTGAAGGCAACGGCCGAGGAGATCCGGAAGGCCCATCCGGGCGTGACGGTTACCGAGATCGTCGGCGACATCACGACGCCGGCGGGACGCGAGGCCGTGCTGAAGGCCTGCCCCGATCCGGACATCCTGGTCAACAACGCCGGCGGCCCGCCGCCCGGCGATTTCCGCAACTGGACCCGCGACGACTGGATCAAGGCGATCGACGCCAACATGCTCACCCCGATCGAGCTGATCAAGGCGACGGTGGACGGCATGATGGCACGCAAGTTCGGCCGCATCGTCAACATCACCTCGGCCGCCGTGAAGGCGCCGATCGAGATCTTGGGTCTCTCCAACGGCGCGCGCGCCGGCCTCACCGGCTTCGTCGCCGGCCTGTCGCGCAAGACGGTGATCAACAACGTCACCATCAATGCCCTGCTGCCGGGTCCGTTCGAGACCGATCGTCTGCGCGGCACGGCGAAGGCCGAAGCCGACAAGCGCGGCATCAAGCCGGAGCAGCTTCTCGCCGAGCGCGCAAAGCTCAATCCTGCCGGCCGCTTCGGCGATCCCGACGAGTTCGGCTACGCCTGCGCCTTCCTGTGCGGCGCCAGGGCCGGCTTCATCACCGGGCAGAACATCTTGCTCGACGGCGGCGCGTTTCCGGGGACGCTGTAAGACTCCTTCGCTCGCCACCTTTGCGAAGGCGATCGCATGAGGTGAGAGCTTGGGCGCCGAAGCTTCCACATCGTCATGGCCGGGCTTGTCCCGGCCATGACGACCTCTCGTCGATGCACGAGAATGCCTGTCGCAGGCAAAGAGGGAGCTTTCATCACCGCCGCTTCGTGGGCTCATCCTCGTCGCGCTCGCTGAAGCCCGACGAATCTGCGCTCGGGCGCTCGTCGGTCCAGTCGACGCCGAAGGCGTCGAGGCCATCGGCGAGCAGGTCGCCCAGCATCGGCTCACCCAGGAGATAGTGCGCGGTTTCTCGTCGAGGATTTTGGTACTCGGTACGCGCCTCGACGGCGCGGGCGCGCAAGTCCTCCCAATCGTCCGGCCCGCCGTCGCCACGCCCGAGCCACATCAACGCAACGAGATCGATCTGCTCGTCCTCGTTCAGGGCGGCAATGAAGCTTGTAATCTCGCGGCCGACCGGATCGGAGCCGTCGTCTTGGAGCACGTCGATTGCATCGTCATCGGTCGGATTTGACCCGGAGTCCGGATCGGAGTCCGTCTCCTTGACGTCGTATTCGCGCGCCTTCTCGATCAAGAAGGCGACTTTCTCGGCGGAAATCGCTAGCTCCGGCATGGCTCCCTCCTGGGTTCCCCCGATAACGCCGCATCGCACCGGATGATCCATTGCAGCGCCTGGCGGAAACCCGCAATGTCCGCGCCAACCAGAACAAGAGGACGCGCCGGATGCAGTGGACCATAGGCCAGGTCAGGATCACCAAATTCGTGGAAATGGAGACGGTCGGATCGACGCGCTTCATCCTGCCGCTGGCAAGCAATGAGGAAATCCGGAAGCTGCCCTGGCTGATCCCGCATTTCGCCACCGCGGAGGGCCGGCTGAAAATGTCGATCCATTCGCTGGTGGTGGAGACGCCGTCGCGCCGCATCGTCGTCGACACCGGCCTCGGCAACGACAAGCAGGGCCGTAACGTCCCAACCTGGAACAACCGCAACACGCCGTTTCTGGAGACGATGACGGCGGCGGGCTTTGCGCCCGACAGCATCGATACGGTGCTGTGCACGCATCTCCATGTCGATCATGTCGGCTGGAACACGAAGCTCGTTGGCGGCCAATGGATGCCGGCCTTCCCGAACGCCCGCTACGTGTTCGGCAGGACAGAATACGAGTATTGGCGGGACCACTCGACCGAACCGGACAAGGCGGCCGTGTTCAACGATTCCGTGAAGCCCATCGTGGACGCCGGCCTCACCGACCTGATCCCAAGCGATCACCGGCTGTGCGAGGAGATCAGCATGATCCCGACGCCTGGCCATAGCCCCGGCCATATGAGCGTCCTGATCCGCTCCGGCGGCGAGCAGGCGTTGCTCGCGGGCGACGCCGCCCACCACCCCTGCCAGATGGCGCATCTCGACTGGTGCTCGACGGTGGATTCCGACCCGCAACAATCAGCCAGGACGCGACGTGAGCTGTTCTCGCGCTTCGCCAATACACCATCGCTGGTGATCGGCGGGCATTTTTCCGGCGGGCAAATCAAACGCGACGAGGAAGCGTTCAAGTTCGTGGCGCTGCAATCGTAGGGTGGGGGTCGCGCGAACGCGCGCCCGATGACAGGCTCCGCGTGCCCACCCCTTCTGTCGCGGTCGTGGAGAGATGGTGGGCACGGCGCTCCGCGCCTTTGCTCACCCTACAGGGAAGGGCTGCAATGCACCGGCCCATAGGCGGTTGAAATTCCCGCCGCCCTGTTCCATGAAGCTATTTAACCGGCCAGTCCATCCAGGGAGAGACGAGAATGAAGCTTGTTCGTTATGGTGAAAAGGGTGCAGAAAAGCCCGGACTGATCGACAAATCCGGCCAGCTGCGCGACCTCTCGGCCCATCTGAAGGACCTGACCGGTGAGGCCTATTCGCCGGAGTCCCTGAAGAAGCTCGCAGCGCTCGATCCGGCCTCGCTGCCGGCTGTCTCGGGCAAGCCGCGGTTCGGCGCCCCCGTCACCGGGATCTCGAAATTCGTCGCGATCGGCCTCAACTACAGCGATCACGCCAAGGAGACCGGCGCGGCGATCCCGACCGAGCCGATCATCTTCATGAAGGCCAACACCGCCCTTTCCGGTCCCAACGATCCGGTCGAGAAACCGCGCGGCTCCACCAAGCTCGACTGGGAGGTCGAGATCGCCGCAATCATCGGCACCCGTGCGAAATACGTCTCTGAGGCCGACGCGCTGAACTACGTCGCCGGCTACTGCGTCTGCAACGACGTTTCCGAGCGCAACTTCCAGACCGAGCGCCTGGGTCAGTGGACCAAGGGCAAGTCGCATGACACGTTCGGTCCGCTCGGACCGTGGCTTGCCACCAGGGACGAGATCAAGGACGTACAGAACCTGTCGATGTGGCTCGACGTCAACGGCCAGCGCCGCCAGACCGGCTCGACCGCGACCATGATCTTCACCATGGCCAAGTGCGTCTCCTATGTCTCGCAGTTCATGACGCTGCTGCCCGGCGACATCATCACGACCGGTACGCCGCCCGGCGTCGGCATGGGCATGAAGCCGCCGACCTACCTCAATGTCGGCGACGTCGTCGCGCTCGGCATCGAAGGCCTCGGCGAGCAGCGCCAGGAGATCGTCGCGGCGTAGGCTCTCCGTCCTCATCCTGAGGAGCGCGCAAAGCGCGCGTCTCGAAGGATGAGCCAGGAACACGGTCATCCGACGTCTTGCGCCGGGTGACGCGAGAGCATCTCTCGTTGCCCATCCTTCGAGACGCGCGCCCAGAGGCGCGCTCCTCAGGATGAGGACTGCATGTTTTGACAGAGGTTATTCCGCATGAAGCTCACCTTCTCCGCCGCCTCGCCCTTCGCGCGCAAGGTGCGCATCGCCGCGATCGAGCTCGGGCTCGTCGACAAGATCGAGTTCGTGCCGGCAACCGTCGCACCGGGACAGGCGAATGAGGACTATTCGCGCATCACGCCGCTGAAGAAGCTGCCGGTGCTGATCACTGACAATGGCGAGGTGATCCTCGATTCCTACGTCATCGTCGAATATCTCAACGAGCTCGCCGGCGGCAATCTGATCCCGGATTACGGCCCGCGCCGCTGGTCGGCCAAGACCGATCATTCGCTGATCAACGGCATGCTCGATTCCATGCTGCTGTGCCGCTACGAGAGGATGGTGCGGCCGCAGGGCCTGCAATGGCAGGCCTGGTCCGACGACCACTGGAACCGGGCCTGGACCGGCATGGCGCGGTTCGAGAACCGGCCCGAAGTCCTCAACGGTCCGTTCGACATCTCTCAGATCGGCCTCGTTTGCGTGCTCGGCTATGCCGACTTCCGTTTCGCCGATTGCGGCTGGCGCAAGGCCTATCCGAAGCTCGACGCTTTTCATCAAAAGATGCTGGAGCGGCCTTCCGTGAAAATCTCGGTGCCGCCGCCGGCGTAACCCGCGGGAGTTCCCATGAGCCTCACATTCTCGGTCGGCGATCTCACCATCCATCGCGTCATCGAGCAGGAAACCTCGTTCGTGCCGGCGCTGGAAATGCTGCCCGGACTCACGCCCGAGGTGCTGGCCGAGAACCGCGCCTGGATGAAGCAGGCGAAGGCGCTCGACGACGACGATGTGCTGATGCTGTGCTTCCAGTCCTACGTAGTGAAGACGCCGCACCACACCATCCTGATCGACAGTTGCATCGGCAACGACAAGCCGCGGCCCAATCGGCCGAAATGGAACATGAAGACAGACGACACGTACCTGCGCGCGCTGGGCGCCGCCGGTATCTCGGTCGATGACATCGACTTCGTGATGTGCACGCATCTGCACGTCGATCACGTCGGCTGGAATACGCGATTGGAGAATGGGCGCTGGGTGCCGACCTTCCCCAAGGCGCGCTATCTGTTCGCAAGGCAGGAGTTCGACTACTGGTCCGAGCAGAACGCGAAGGCGCCCGTGCCGCCTTTCGTCGACAGCGTGCTGCCGGTGGTCGAAGCCAAACGCCATGAGCTGATCGGCAACGATCATCAGATCGGCGATCACGTTCGCATCCTGCCGACGCCGGGTCATACGCCCGGCCACGTTGCCTTCACCTTCGGCCGCGGCAAGGACGACGCCGTGTTCTCGGGCGATCTCATGCACTCGCCGCTGCAGACGCTCTATCCGGAGCTGTCGATAAAGTTCGATGTCGACCAGGCGCAAGCCGCAAAGACGCGCCGCAGCTTCCTGGAGCGCTATTGCGACACCGACACGCTGTGCTGCACCGCGCATTTCCCCTCGCCGTCCGGCGGCAAGATCCGGCGCAAGGGGAATGCGTTCGTATGTGCGGCGGTTTAAGGCGAGATGCGGTAGGGTGGGCAAAGCGAAGCGTGCCCACCTTTTCTGTCTCCTCCGAAGGGGTGGGCACGGCGCTGCGCGCCTTTGCCCACCCTGTGGTTGAGGCAGCGGCGTGTCAATCAAACAGGCTCGGCGTGTGGTTCACCAGCGCGCCTTCGATCTCGAGCATTTTCAGCTTCGTCACCACGCCGCCATTGGCGGAGAAGCCGCCGGGCTTGTTGCCGGCGGCGAGCACGCGGTGACAGGGCACGACGATCGGACAGGGATTGCGGCCGAGCGCCTGGCCGACATCGCGCGATAGCTCCACGCCGCCCAAGCGTTTTGCGATATCACCGTAGGTCATGGTCTTGCCTGGCGGGATGGTGCGGGCGACCTCGTAGACACCGCGGTTGAAGTCGGGAACGCCGTCGAAATCGAGCGGAATGTCGGTGAGGTCATCCGGCTCGCCATCGAGCAGTTTGACGATGCGATCGATCGCCTGCTGCACCTCGGCGGTCGGCTCGGCCTCGCTGGCCTCGGCATGGCGCTGGTGGATGCGGGTGCGGATCTTGTCCTCGCCGCCCATCGGCAGTTGCACGCCGTTGATGCCGCGCGGGCCCCAGGCGATGGCACACAGGCCGATTTTGGTCTCGAACAGGACGAAATGGCGGTCGGTCATGACTAGGTTCCTGGCTCTTCCTCGTCGCAGGCCCCCGCTTGTGATCTTCCTGCGCAATCTAGGCTTGGAAATAGTTGCGATCCACCCGGTTTCCGGGAATCTTGCACAGGAGTTCCGCACCCTCGAGAGCCTTCATGCAGAGCCTTCACGTCAACGGATATGACATGCCTTATCTCGACGTGGGCGAAGCCAAGGCGGGACCGCCGCTGGTCTGCGTGCACGGTTCGCTCAACGATTTCCGGGTCTGGGGTTCGGTGCTCGGACCGCTGTCGCAGCGCCACCGGCTGATCTGCGTCAGCCTGCGGCACTTCTTTCCCGCGCAATGGGATGGTGTCGGCGACACCTATACCATTGCGCAGCATGTCGATGACGTGATCGCCTTCATCGAGAAGGTCGAGACCGGTCCGGTCGATTTGATGGGCCATTCCCGCGGCGGGCACATCTGCTTTCGCGTGGCGCAGGCGCGGCCCGATCTGTTGCGCCGGCTGATTCTCGCCGAGCCCGGCGGCGAGCTGGATGGCAGCCTTGATCCGGACTACAGAGGCGGCCGCTCGCCACTGCTGGCGCGTTTCACGGCCGCCGCGGAGAAGATCGCCGCCGGCGACGTCGACGGCGGCCTCGCCGTGTTCGTGGATACGCTGGAGGGAGCGGGCACCTGGCCGCGACTGCCGGCAACCGTGAAGCAGACTCTGCGCGACAACGCATATACGCTAATGGGCCAGGTCAGGGACAATCGATCACCATTCTCGAAGGCCGATGCGGAATCGATTCTGATGCCGACGCTGTTCATCCTGGGTGCCCGGACCAAAGGCCCGCTACCGAAAGTGCTGCACGCACTCGGTGCGCATGTCCCCTACTCTAAGACGGCCATCATCGAGAACACGACGCATCCGATGTTCGAGCAGGCGCCGCAAAAATATTCGGACGTGGTGCTGGATTTCCTGGCGGGCTGATCATGCAGACTGTTCACGTCAACGGATACGACATGGCCTATCTCGAAGTCGGAGAAGGCCCGCCGCTGGTCTGCGTGCACGGCACGCTCGGCGATTTCCGGACCTGGTATTCGGTGCTCGGCCCGCTTTCGAAAAACCACCGCGTGATCGCGGTCAGCCTGCGGCATTTCTTTCCCGAGCGCTGGAACGGTGCCGGCGAGGACTACAAGATGGCCCAGCATGTCGCCGACGTCATCGGCTTCATCGAGCAAATCGGGTGCGCGCCGGTCGACCTGATGGGGCATTCGCGCGGCGGGCACATCGCGTTTCGCGTGGCGCAGGCGCGGCCCGACCTGTTGCGCAAGCTCGTCCTCGCCGAGCCCGGCGGCGATCTCGACGCAAGCCTGCCGGTCCCGGCAGGCACGCCTGCGCATCCGCCGCTCGCCGCGCGCACTGCGCGCTCGGTCGAGATGATCCGTGCCGGCGACATCGAAGGCGCGCTGCGGAATTTCTATGAGGGCATCGAGGGCGACGGCACCTGGCGGCGTGTGCCGGCGGTCGCAAAGCAGCAATTGCGCGACAACGTCGTCACCTTCCTCGGCCAGATCAACGAGCAGCGCAAGCCCTACACGCTGGCCGATGCGCAGGCGATCAAGACGTCGACGCTGCTGATCGGTGGCGGCGCGACGACAGGGAGTCTGTCGCTGATCTGGCGCGTGCTGGCCGAGCACATCGCCGGCGCGAAAACCGCGGTGATTGCGAAGGCCGGGCACTGGATGTTCGAACAGGCGCCGCAGGAGTATGCCGCGGTGGTGAGCAAGTTTCTGGCGGGATAAGTGCTCCCTTCGCCTCTCCCCGCCTGCGGGGAGAGGCGATGAATCCGCTCACACCTTCCACACGCCGACCGGCATCTTGATCGTCGCGTTCAGGCGGTTCCAGACATTGATCGTCGCGATCGAGAGGATCAGGGTCGCAAGCTCGCGCTCGTCGAAATGCTTGGCGGCCTCGTTCCAGATCGCGTCCGGAACGGGGTCCGCCCGATCCGCAAGACGCGTGACGGCCTCGGTGAGTGCGAGCGCGGCGCGCTCTGCTTCCGTGAAATAGGGCGTGTCGCGCCAGGCAGAGACCGCGAACAGCCGCTCATCGCTCTCCCCGGCCTTGCGGGCGAGCTTGGGATGCATGTCGACACAGACGCTGCAACCGTTGATCTGGCTGGCGCGCAGGTGCACGAGTTCCAGGAGCTTTTCCGGCAGTCCCTGCTTGTTCACCTCGCTCAGCGCCTGCATCGCCTTCATGGCCTCAGGCAGGACCATCACCGGATGATTCATACGTGCGTGCATCATGTCGTGTCTCCGTTTCGAAGCCGGAAGTTAATTTTGACGGATCCGGCGTCATTGTTGTCACAAGGCGCGGATTTGCTTCGTCATGGACATGACGGAGCGCGAACAGGGAATGTGACCGATGCCCCAGGAAAACTTCGAAGAAGATTTTCTAGCCCGGCAATTCGAGGCCAATCGGGACCATTTGCGCAGCGTCGCTTACCGGATGCTGGGCTCGCGCGGCGAGGTCGATGACGCCGTGCAGGAGACCTGGCTGCGGCTCAGCCGCAGCGACACCTCGGATGTCGCGAATTTGCGGGGCTGGCTAACCACCGTGGTCGCGCGCATCTGCCTCGACATGCTGCGCGCACGCAAATCGCGCCGCGAGGATCCGATGAGCCAGGACGTGCCGGAGCCGGTCGACGATGCGCGTGAGCGCGAGTCCGAGATGGCCGATTCAGTCGCCGCCGCGCTCCTCGTCGTGCTGGAGACGCTGCAACCGGCAGAGCGGCTCGCCTTCGTGCTGCATGACATGTTCGCCGTTCCCTTCGAGGAGATCGCACCGATCGTCGGCCGCTCGGTCGAGGCCTCGCGGCAGCTTGCCAGCCGCGCCCGCCGCCGCGTGCAGGGCGCGCCGGTGCCGGACACGGATCTTTCACGACAGCGGAAAATCGTCGACGCTTTCCTCGCCGCCTCGCGTGAGGGCAATTTCGAGGGACTGCTCGCCGTGCTCGATCCCGATGTCGTCGTGCGCGCCGATCAGGCCGCGGTGCGCCTCGGCTCGCTGCCGGAGATCCGTGGCGCCTCGGCCGTAGCCGAGACATTCAAGGGGCGCGCCCAGGCTGCACGGCCCGCACTCGTCGATGGCCAAATGGGTGTTGCCGTCATCCTCGGCGGGCGTTTGCGGATCGCGCTGCGCGTCGCCTTCAAAGGGGACAGGATCGCCGGGATCGAGGCGATCGCCAATCCGGACGCGATCGGCGCGTTGGAGGTGAAGGTGCTGGAGCCGTAAGACGCCAAGCGTCTTGGTATCTGCGCGGCGGCGATGCTAGGCTGATCGGCAATCGGGCGGTGCCGGCGCTCGAGACCCGAAAGGACAGCTTGATGAAATCCCGCCTCGTTCCCGTTTTCGCCCTATCCCTGCTCGGTCTTGTGAGCGCCAACGCCACGGCACGTGCGACCGCCGACGAGAAGCTGAAGGCCGCTTCTGAGCAGGAGAAGACTCCGCTGATCGAGACGCTGCACGACATGGTGATGATCGAGAGCGGCAGCAGCGATATCGAAGGTCTCGCCAGGATGGCAGACTTCACGGAAGCGCGCCTGAAAGCGCTGGGCGCCACGACGCGGCGGCAGAAGACGACCGCGGGCGCCGGCGCCGATATCGTTGTAGCCACGTTCACAGGCACGGGCACGCGCAAGCTGATGCTGATCGGGCATATGGACACGGTCTATCAGCGCGGCATCCTCGCGACCGAGCCGTACCATGTCGATGGCACCAAGATCTTCGGGCCCGGCATTGCCGACGACAAGGGCGGCCTCGCCGTGATCCTGCACGCGCTCAAGATCCTGAAAGACACAGGCTGGCGCGACTACGCCACGCTGACGGTCTCCCTCAATCCGGACGAGGAGGCCAGCTCGATCGGCTCCGGTGAATTCATCTCAGCGCTCGCCGATCAGCATGACGTCGTGCTGTCCTGCGAGCCGACGGCCTCATCGCCGCCGGCGCAGAACGATGCTCTGCTGCTGGGTGCGAGCGGCACCGCGACTGCAACGATGAAGGTGAAGGGACGCGCCTCGCATGCCGGCGCAGCACCGGCCCTCGGGCGCAACGCGCTAATCGAGCTTTCGCACCAGCTGCTGCAGACGCAGGACGTCGCGAAATCCATCCCGGGCACGCAACTCAACTGGACGACGTCGAAGGCCGGCACCGTGCGCAACCAGATTCCGGCGGATGCCGAGGCCGGCGCCGATATCCGCCTCACCGTTTCCGACGGCGTTGCCAAGCTCCAGGCCGCGCTCGACGAAAAGGTCAAGAACAAGCTCGTGCCCGACACCGAGACGACGGTGACGATCGTGCCGGCACGTCCGCCCTTCGTCGCCGGCGAGCGCGGCCGCGCGCTCGCACAGGAGGGACAGGCGAGCCGAACTCGGCCGCAAGCTCGACATCGCCGAGATGACGGGAGCAGGAACCGACGCCGGCTATGCCAACCGTAGCGGCAAGGCGGTCGTAGTCGAAAGCTTTGGCCTTGCCGGCTTCGGCTATCATGCCCGCGACGAGTTCATCGACACCAACTCGATCGTGCCGCGACTCTATCTGATGACGCGCATGCTGATCGAGCAGGGCAAGAAGAAGTAGCAGCGCCGGCGCTCGCAAACGAGGGCAGTCGCCGGCGGTTCGTCATGCCCGGGCTCGACCCGGGCATCCACGAAGAGCCGGGAGTGTGGCCCGTCATGGCCGGGACGAGCCCGGCCATGACGAAAATCAAGTACGTACAATCCCTTACCTCATCGCTTGACGCTTCCCATGTCTCGCAGTAGCTTCGCATACGGAATTCCGTATTCCGCAAGGAGCCGCCGGCGTGATCCCGCTCGACCCGCTGCCCAATCTGATCGACCAGGTCTATGCGCGCATCCTGGAGGCGATCACGGATCGCACCTTGCAGCCCGGTCAGCGCATCCGGCAAAACGAGCTCGCCGACAAGCTCGGCGTGTCGCGCCAGCCGGTGTCGCATGCGCTGCATCTGTTGCATCGGCAAGGTCTCGTCGCCGAGAGCGGCCGGCGCGGATTCGAAGTCACGCAGCTCGATCCCGCACGCATTCGCCAGCTCTACGAGGTGCGCAGCGCCATCGATGCGCTGGCGGCGCGGCTCGCCGCCGAACGGATCGTGCGCGATGGCGCGGGACGCGAGCGGCTTGCGGCCGCGCTGCGGGCCGGCCGCGCCATCACTCGCAAGACGCCGTTGAACGAGCTGATCGCGCTCGACGTCGCGTTTCATTGCGCGATCTATCACCTCGCCGGCAACCCCGTGATCGAGGAGACGATCGCGCCGCAATGGCCCCATATGCGCCGCTCGATGGCGACCGTGCTGTCCGAGCTCGACTATCGCGACAGCGCCTGGGCGGAGCACGCGACGATTGCCGGACACGTACTCGCTGGCGAAGCCAAAGCGGCCGAACGCGCCGCGCTTGCGCATGCCCAGACGGCCGGACGCATGACCGAGGAGAGACTGAAGGCGACGGAAGAAGCGGCGGCGTAGCCACAATCGCCGTCCTGCCCGGGCTTGTCCCGGGCATCCACGTTCTTTCTTGGCGTGAAACGAGCCCGTGGATGGCCGGGTCAAGCCCGGCCATGACGACGGAAAAAATAACAAAACAGGAGGATGCGATCCATGAAACTGACCCAGCAGCAACTGGAGTTCTTCCACCGCGAGGGCTGGCTGTTCCTCCCGGAGTTGTTTGCCCAAGAGGAGGTCGATTTCCTCGCACGCGAGGCAGTCGGCATCTACGACGCTGACCGGCCCGAGGTCTGGCGCGAGAAAAGCGGTGCGCCACGCACGGCCTTTGCCGCTCATCTCTACAACGAAGCCTTCGGCGTGCTCGGCGCGCATCCACGCATGATCGAGCCGGTCGAGCAGGTGTTCGGCGAGCCCGTCTACATGCACCAGTTCAAGATCAACGCGAAATCGGCCTTCACCGGCGACGTCTGGCAGTGGCACCAGGACTATGGCACCTGGAAGCGCGACGACGGCATGCCCGAGCCGCGCGCGATGAACATCGCGATCTTCCTCGACGAGGTGATGCCCATCAACGGTCCGCTGATGCTGGTGCCGCGCAGCCAGAACGCCGGCGACTTGGAGGCCTCGCACGATCTTGCGACCACCTCCTATCCGCTGTGGACGCTGGACGAGGAGACAGTGACGCGGCTGGTCAAGCAGGGCGGCATCGTCGCGCCGACCGGCAAAGGTGGCGGCATGCTGATGTTCCACGGCAATCTCGTGCACGGATCGAGCGGCAACATCACGCCCTACCCGCGCAAGATCGTGTACCTGACGCTCAACGCGGTCTCGAACTACATTCGAAACCCGACGCGGCCGGAATACATCGCGCACCGCGATTTTGCGCCGATCAAGACGGTCGACGACGACGCGCTGCTGCGGCTGGCACGGGCGCCGCGGCAGGCGGCGGAGTAAGACACTCTCTCGCGCCCCGGACGCTGCGCAGCACGTCAGTGATGCGCTGCTGAGCCGGGGCCCACGCCGCGGAATGGGTCCCGGCTCTGCGGCGGAGCGTTGCACGCTCCACCGCGTCCGGGACATGATACTTTATCGGATGTCAGCATGAACCTCTTTTCACTCCTCCAGGCCCGCGCCGCTGCCGGCAAGCCGGTGCGCGTCGCGCTGATCGGCGCAGGCAAGTTCGGCTCGATGTTCCTGTCGCAGGTCCCGCATGTGCCGGGGCTGGAGGTGCCTGTCATCGTCGATCTCGACCGCGACCGTGCGCGCGAGGCGTGCCGGACCGTGGGCTGGGATGCCGAACGCATCGCGGCCACCAGCTTCACCGATGACGGTGCGCGCGCCATCAATGGCCCGATCGACGTCGTGGTCGAGGCGACCGGCAATCCCGCCGTCGGCATTCGCCACGCGCGCGCGGCGATTGCGGCCGGCAAGCACATCGTGATGGTCAATGTCGAAGCCGACGTGCTGGCAGGCCCACTGCTGGCGCAGGAAGCGCGAAAAGCGGGAGTCGTCTACTCGCTCGCCTATGGCGACCAGCCGGCCTTGACAGCCGAGATGGTCGACTGGGCGCGTGCCACCGGCTTTCGTGTGGTCGCGGCCGGCAAGGGCACCAAATATCTGCCGGCCTATCACGACGTGACGCCGGATGGCGTCTGGCAGCATTACGGCCTCACCGCCGGCGAAGCGCAATCGGCCGGGATGAATCCGCAGATGTTCAATTCCTTCCTCGACGGCACCAAGTCGGCGATCGAGATGGCGGCGATCGCCAATGCCTGCACGCTCGATGTGCCCACGGATGGTTTGCTGTTTCCCCCGTGCGGCGTCGACGATCTGCCGCACATCATGCGGCCGCGCGACAGAGGTGGTGTGTTGGAGAGATCCGGCGTGGTCGAAGTCGTGTCATCGCTCGAGCGTGACGGCCGGCCGGTATTTCGCGACCTGCGCTGGGGCGTCTATGTCGTGCTGGAGGCGCCGAACGACTACGCCGCCGATTGCTTCAGGCAGTACGGGCTGAAGACCGATGCGAGCGGGCGTTATGCCGCGATGTACAAGCCCTATCATCTGATCGGGTTGGAGCTGAACATCTCGATCCTGTCGGCGGCGCTGCGGGGCGAGCCCACGGGGCAGGCGATAAGCTTCCGCGGCGACGTCGCCGCCGTCGCCAAGCGCAATCTTCGCGCCGGCGAGATGCTGGATGGCGAAGGCGGCTACACGGTGTGGGGCAAGCTGATGCCGGCAGCAAGTAGCCTGAAGATCGGCGCGCTGCCGATCGGCCTCGCTCACAGGGTCAAGCTGAGAAATGACATCGCGCATGGCGCAGTGGTGTGCTGGAGCGACGTCGAATTCGATGCTGGCAACGAGACTGTGAAGATCCGCAAGGCCATGGAGATAGCGTTCGCAGATCAGCGATGAGGCAAACCGGGCTGCCGCGAGCGGCGCTGGAAACGACAAAAGCCCCGGAGGATGTATCCGGGGCTTTTGCTTTTTTGATCGAAGAGGCGCCGTGTGCAATGCCGCGTTCGACGGCGCGCCACTTTTTCTCGTCATCGCCCGCGAAAGCGGGCGATCCAGTATTCCCGAGGC
>NZ_JBANBK010000058.1:32500-56448 GCF_053572325.1 Bradyrhizobium sp. UFLA05-112
GGCCCCGTAACCAGAAGACGAATGCCTACACTCGATGAAAGTGGTGGGCCTGGGAAGACTTGAACTTCCGACCTCACGCTTATCAAGCGCGCGCTCTAACCAACTGAGCTACAAGCCCCTAACGCATATCCTCACAAGGACTAGGGTCTTGCTCGCGTACGGCCGGCGGCAAGCGCCAATCGTACAGCGCAGCCCCTGGCGCGTGTTCGTCCGCGAAGAAAGAGAAACGAAGACGGCGAAATCCCGCCAATGGAGCTCAACGATCTGGCGATCTGTTGGCCCCTGATGTTTCTAAAACGATCCGATAGTGAGCGTGAGCTCTCTGAAGGATCATCCTTAGAAAGGAGGTGATCCAGCCGCAGGTTCCCCTACGGCTACCTTGTTACGACTTCACCCCAGTCGCTGACCCTACCGTGGCCGGCTGCCTCCATTGCTGGTTAGCGCACCGTCTTCAGGTAAAGCCAACTCCCATGGTGTGACGGGCGGTGTGTACAAGGCCCGGGAACGTATTCACCGTGGCGTGCTGATCCACGATTACTAGCGATTCCAACTTCATGGGCTCGAGTTGCAGAGCCCAATCCGAACTGAGACGGCTTTTTGAGATTTGCTAGGACTTGCGTCTTCGCTTCCCATTGTCACCGCCATTGTAGCACGTGTGTAGCCCAGCCCGTAAGGGCCATGAGGACTTGACGTCATCCCCACCTTCCTCGCGGCTTATCACCGGCAGTCTCCTTAGAGTGCTCAACTAAATGGTAGCAACTAAGGACGGGGGTTGCGCTCGTTGCGGGACTTAACCCAACATCTCACGACACGAGCTGACGACAGCCATGCAGCACCTGTGTTCCAGGCTCCGAAGAGAAGGTCACGTCTCTGCGACCGGTCCTGGACATGTCAAGGGCTGGTAAGGTTCTGCGCGTTGCGTCGAATTAAACCACATGCTCCACCGCTTGTGCGGGCCCCCGTCAATTCCTTTGAGTTTTAATCTTGCGACCGTACTCCCCAGGCGGAATGCTTAAAGCGTTAGCTGCGCCACTAGTGAGTAAACCCACTAACGGCTGGCATTCATCGTTTACGGCGTGGACTACCAGGGTATCTAATCCTGTTTGCTCCCCACGCTTTCGTGCCTCAGCGTCAGTATCGGGCCAGTGAGCCGCCTTCGCCACTGGTGTTCTTGCGAATATCTACGAATTTCACCTCTACACTCGCAGTTCCACTCACCTCTCCCGAACTCAAGATCTTCAGTATCAAAGGCAGTTCTGGAGTTGAGCTCCAGGATTTCACCCCTGACTTAAAGACCCGCCTACGCACCCTTTACGCCCAGTGATTCCGAGCAACGCTAGCCCCCTTCGTATTACCGCGGCTGCTGGCACGAAGTTAGCCGGGGCTTATTCTTGCGGTACCGTCATTATCTTCCCGCACAAAAGAGCTTTACAACCCTAGGGCCTTCATCACTCACGCGGCATGGCTGGATCAGGGTTGCCCCCATTGTCCAATATTCCCCACTGCTGCCTCCCGTAGGAGTTTGGGCCGTGTCTCAGTCCCAATGTGGCTGATCATCCTCTCAGACCAGCTACTGATCGTCGCCTTGGTGAGCCGTTACCTCACCAACTAGCTAATCAGACGCGGGCCGATCTTTCGGCGATAAATCTTTCCCCGTAAGGGCTTATCCGGTATTAGCACAAGTTTCCCTGTGTTGTTCCGAACCAAAAGGTACGTTCCCACGCGTTACTCACCCGTCTGCCGCTGATGTATTGCTACACCCGCTCGACTTGCATGTGTTAAGCCTGCCGCCAGCGTTCGCTCTGAGCCAGGATCAAACTCTCAAGTTGGACTTGAACTTTGAACCGGCTGATCACAACGTTTGACGAGGTCCCACCAAATCGCATAGCGATTCACATCGCTAGCGAACTGACCTCCTAAGAGGCCATGGTGTTACCTTTGAAACGTGTACCGCCGAAGTCTTTCGTCCGGTCTCGATCAGAAAAGCCGAAGCTTTTCAGAAGCGAGACCCGCAAGGACTCCGCCGTCCACGTTTCTCTTTCTTCATCTTCACTTGTCAAACAGCCCGGGACCGGAGAGGCCCCAACCTTCCTGGGAGGAAGGGTTCCGACACCCTTACCGACGATGAATGAACTCCAACCGACTAGTGTCGGCTGTTGTGCACTCAACAAGGTGAGGAGCATCAGTGGCGCGTTCGCTCGCCTCGGTCAGTGACCCGGCGGCGCCGCGCTCAGTGGTCGTGCTTATAGGCCCCTCCCCTCGGCGCTGTCAACGGGTATTGTCAACAAATCGTCGCACGCCGAAAACCGTTGTGCATTGCGAAAAAAGTTCGGTGATTTCCGAGACTTACGCGACAGGCGCTTTGGCCGCCGACGACGCGTTCGGAGAAAATCGCGAAAAAAAGTTTGGTCCGCCGAAGAAAAAATTGAGGTTCCGAAGAAGCCCCAAAGAGCCCTCGCGGCGGCTGCTCGCGACTTTGCCCGATCGGGAAACTTTTTCAGGATTTGGCGCCGTACTAGAGCCACAATCCCGCGGCGTTCTGGTATGACACAAGCTTGAATCGCTGGACGCCAGTGGGGGCTGCCGGCGATTTTCACTGGTCCGGGGGAGGCGATCTGAAAGATGCGGCTGCCTTTCCAGGACATTCGAGAGACATCGAGAGACTTTCATCCGCTTTGCTGTTCGTGAACTCGGCCGGCCCCTCGGGGGCCTTCTGGCTGACGAGCGTCTTCAAGCGGCACGTCTTGTTCCGAATATCCCCCTTGAAGAGGGCGATGACGGCAAGGCGCGAGAACAGGCTTCACGCATGTCGGTGATTTTGGGGGACTTGGGTTGAACCATAGGGCGCCACGCGGGGGTTATGGGCGTGAGACCGGGATCATTGATCTCGGCCACGAGCCGCCGCTTTCCGTCGATGGTTCCGAAGCCGCCGTCATCGATCGCCGTCGTGTCTCCGTACAGTGGTTCAGCGGCACGATTCTGACCGGACTCTGCGGCGCGGCCTTGATCGGCGGCGCCGTTTTCGCATCGCTCGACGGCGAGATGACCTTTGCCAAGGTGCCGGAGCGCGTCGAAGGCGTGCTGCGCGGTGCATTCGGTGCCAATGATCGCGCCGCCACCGTGCACAAGAGCGACCGCCTGCCGCCGCCCAGTGAATCCACCGCCTCGCGCAACGTGGTGCGCGTCTCGACGGTCGCCCGCGTCGGCAATCGCGACGTGATGCGGGTGCGGCCCTTCGTCCGCATCGCCGGCAACCTCTCGATGACGACGAGCGACCTGTCGGCCAAGATCCCGCCGTTCAACGCCCAGCGCCTTCTGACCGACGTCGGCTCCGACCCGAAGGCCGCGACCGACGATCCCAACAATCCCGAGGCAGTCGAGCCCGACGCCGAAGTCTCCTTCGTCACGAAGGATCTGACGCCGGTGCTGCCGAAGGCGAAGATCGCCGCCGTCGTGGCGCTCGACGATATCCTGATGCGGGTGCGCGATGCCGCCAACTGGCGCGGCAATGGCAGCAGCGTTCGTTATGCCGCGCTCACCAACGCCACCGCCGACGTCTCGGGCGCGACCGGCGCGCAATCCGACATCAAGATGGCCTACGCCACCGAGGCGTCGGCGTCCGACCCCTACGCCGGCTTCGAGACGCGCGTGGTGCCCGAAAACGTCACGCTGCTGCCGAAGACCAAGGAACAGATCACTGGCGGCAACCCCAACGGCGAGCGCGTGCACCTCGTCAAGAAGGGCGACTCGGTTGCCTCCGTGCTGCGCGATCTCGGCGCGACGCCCGAAGAGATCAAGGCGATCGCGGCGACGCTCGGCCCGCGCGGGCGCGACGGCGGCCTGAAGGAAGGCGAGAAGCTTCGCATCCTGATGGCGCCCGCAAGCGCCGGCGCCCGGCTCCAGCCGTTCCGCGTCGTCGTCGCCAACGACACCATGGTCGAGGCGATCGCAGCGCTTTCCGATCTCGGCAAGTACGTCGCGGTTGACGTCTCGAGCATGAACACCGTCGGCGATACGGCCGCGAACAATAGCAGCGACGACGATGACGACGACGATGGTACCGGCGTCAGGCTCTACCAGAGCATCTACGAGACCGCGATGCGCAACAAAGTGCCGATGCCGGTCATCGACGACATGATCAAGATCTACTCCTACGACGTCGACTTCCAGCGCAAGGTGCAGCCGGGCGATTCCTTCGACGTCTTCTACGCCGGCGAGGACGAGGGTGTGACGGCGACCGACAAGAGCGAGGTGCTGTTCGCCTCCCTCACGGTCGGCGGCGAAACCAAGAGATACTACCGCTTCCAGAGCCCCGATGACGGCGTCGTCGACTACTATGACGAGACCGGCAAGAGCGCGAAGAAGTTCCTGGTCCGCAAGCCAGTCAACAGCGCCATCATGCGCTCCGGCTTCGGCGGCCGCCGCCATCCGATCCTAGGCTATGTGAAGATGCACACCGGCGTCGACTGGGCCACCGCCTACGGCACGCCGATCTTCGCCGCCGGCAACGGCGTGATCGAGAAAGCCCAGCTCGAGGGCGGTTACGGCAAATATATCCGCATCAAGCACAACAACGGCTACGAGACTGCCTATGGCCACATGTCCGCCTTCGCCAAGGGCATGGAGCCGGGCAAGAAGGTGCGACAGGGCCAGGTCATCGGCTTCGTCGGATCGACCGGCCAGTCGACCGGACCGCACGTCCACTACGAAATCCTGGTCAACGGCCGCTTCGTCGACCCGATGCGCGTGAAACTGCCGCGCGGCCGCTCGCTGGAGGGCCCGGTGCTCGCCGGCTTCGAGAAGGAGCGCGATCGCGTCGAGGCGATGATGAGCAACCGCTCAAGCGGCATTGCCCGCATCTCGGATGCGACCGGCGGCCCGCTCCAAGTCACCAACCGCTGAATCACCAACCGCTGATCTCCATCCGGTTCACGACAGAACCGACGCTCTCACGATCAAGAACACGATCCCGATTGCCGTCAGGCCGAACGAGACGGCCATCAGCGGCAACAGGACGTCGATCGCGGCGTGCGTGCCGCGAAGCTTTGCGCCCCAGACACTGAAATCGCCAGCTTCCCAGTCATGCAACGTGGGCTGCTGCGGATGCGGCTCATGAAGCATCCGATGCCGTCTCCAGACCCGCGACAATATCCAGGGAATCCCGACCGCGACCACGAACAACAGGGTGACGAAGGCCAGGGAGAGGTCGACATCGCTCTCGCGATCGAACAGCACCCAGGCCATCAGCGCGAACCACGCGACAAGGCCGACGGCCGCACCATAGATCTTTGGATGAAGTTGATCGAAGGTGGGTCGATTGTGGGAGACGAGATTCCTGTTCATGGCGATACCCTATGCTGGCTGGGATTCGCCGGGGCCCAAGGCAAGTTTCGTCTCTACGCCCCAGGCGGGCGCGAGACGTTTGACTTGAGGATAGCGTGATTGCCGGGCGAGTTCCGGCGCAGGATCGCTCCGTCGACCGGCGAATCCATTGGGGCAACCGCCTTCGGTGGTGGCAGTTTCATTAATTGTTCTCCAGCCGCGCAACGGCGCACGCGCTACGCCCTCCCCGGTCGCACGGAACCAACCGGCGATCGAGGGGATTGATTTTTTTGGTGCAGATTTGAGCCAAGAGGAGGACGATTCATGGGGCGCCTCTCACGCGACGACGTCACCAAGGCCGTCAGCGGGGCTGACGACGTCACCATTGCAGAGATCATCGGAACCGGCGCGACCATCGAAGAGCTCGCCGAAGCCCAGGCCTGGCTCGCCAATGACGAGCCCATGATCAACGACCTGCGGCCGCTGGCACATGGCCGCGTACGCGAGCTCGTGGATATTCTCTCCGAGCTCGACGAGGGCGGCGACGAGGACGATACCGCCGATTCAGGTCCCGTCCCCGCGATCAGCTAGATCCGCCCAAACAATTCACCCCGGAAAGGCGGACCTTTCCGCGGCGTTGTTGGCTACGCCAAAGTGCGACGGTCAGTTCAGCTTCCGCTTCGGCACGGGTGTCTCGAACTGGGCGATCTCGGCCGTCTGCGCCGCCTTGCCGTTGAAGGTCAGCACGTTGCCCTCGGCGGAGATCGCAACGGTGTCGCCGTCCTTCACGTCGCCGGCGAGGATCATCTCGGCGAGCGGATCCTGAAGGTAACGCTGGATCACCCGCTTCAGCGGGCGCGCGCCGTAGGCCGGATCCCAGCCCTTGGCAGCGAGCCAGTCGCGACCTGCGCCATCCAGTGTCAGCGCGATCTTGCGATCGGTGAGCAGCTTCTGGAGCCGCGCGAATTGGATCTCGACGATCCGGCCCATCTCGCTCTTCTGCAAGCGGTGGAACAGGATGATCTCGTCGACGCGGTTCAAGAACTCCGGCCTGAAATGCGCTCGCACCGTTCCCATCACGTGCTCGCGCACGGCAGAGGTGTCTTCGCCTTCGGGTTGATTCACCAGGAATTCCGAACCGAGGTTCGAGGTCATGATGATCAGCGTGTTGCGAAAATCGACGGTGCGGCCCTGGCCGTCGGTGAGGCGGCCATCGTCGAGCACCTGCAACAGGACGTTGAAGACATCGGGATGCGCCTTCTCGATCTCGTCGAACAGCACCACCTGGTAAGGCCGGCGCCGCACCGCTTCGGTCAGCGCGCCGCCCTCGTCGTAGCCGACATAGCCCGGAGGCGCGCCGATCAGCCGCGAGACCGAGTGCTTCTCCATGTATTCGGACATGTCGAGGCGCACCATCGCGGTCTCGTCGTTGAACAGATACTCGGCGAGCGCCTTGGTCAGCTCCGTCTTGCCGACGCCGGTGGGCCCTAGGAACATGAACGAGCCGATCGGCCGGTTCGGGTCCTGCAAGCCCGCACGCGAGCGGCGCACCGCGGTTGCGACCGCATGCACGGCTTCGCTCTGGCCCACGACGCGCTTGCCGAGCGCCTCCTCCATCTTGAGGAGCTTTTCCTTCTCGCCCTCCAGCATCTTGTCGACGGGCACCCCGGTCCAGCGCGAGACCACCTGCGCGATGTGGTTGGCGGTGACCGCCTCCTCCATCATCTCACCCGAGCCTTCGCGAGCCTCGATATCGGCGAGCTTCTTCTCCAGCTCCGGGATCCGGCCATAAGCCAGCTCGCCGGCACGCTGGAATTCGCCGCGCCGCTGCGCATTGGCAAGCTCGACGCGCAGGGCATCGAGCTCGGCCTTGAGCTTCTGGGCGTTGGAGAGCTTGTTCTTCTCCGCGCTCCAGCGCGCCGTCAGCGCCGTCGATTTCTCCTCGAGATCGGCGAGCTCCTTTTCCAGCGCCTGGAGGCGCGTCTTGGAGCCGAGGTCGCTTTCCTTCTTCAGGGCCTCCTGCTCGATCTTGAGCCGGATGATCTCGCGATCCAGCGAATCCAGCTCCTCGGGCTTGGAATCGACCTGCATCTTCAGCCGCGCGGCGGCCTCGTCCATGAGGTCGATCGCCTTGTCCGGCAGGAAGCGATCGGTGATGTAGCGGTTGGACAGTGTCGTCGCCGCCACCAGCGCGGAATCGGTGATCCGCACGCCGTGGTGCTGCTCGTACTTGTCCTTGAGCCCGCGCAGGATCGAGATGGTGTCCTCGACCGAGGGCTCGCTGACGAAGATCGGCTGGAAGCGCCTCGCCAGCGCCGCGTCCTTCTCGACGTGCTTCTGGTACTCATCCAGCGTGGTCGCGCCGATGCAGTGCAGCTCGCCGCGGGCAAGCGCGGGCTTGAGCAGGTTCGACGCATCCATCGCGCCGTCGGCCTTGCCGGCGCCGATCAGCGTGTGCATCTCGTCGATGAACAGGATGAAGGTGCCTTCGGTCGCGGTCACCTCCTGGAGCACGGCCTTCAACCGCTCCTCGAACTCGCCGCGGTATTTCGCGCCGGCAATCAGCGCGCCGAGGTCGAGCGAGAGCAGCTTCTTGTCCTTGAGGCTTTCCGGCACGTCGCCATTGACGATGCGCAGCGCCAGGCCCTCGACGATGGCGGTCTTGCCGACGCCGGGCTCACCGATCAGGACGGGATTGTTCTTGGTGCGGCGGGAGAGCACCTGGATGGTGCGGCGGATCTCCTCGTCGCGGCCGATCACCGGATCGAGCTTGCCGTCGCGCGCGGCCTGCGTGAGATCGCGGGCGTATTTCTTCAGCGCGTCATAGGCGTTCTCGGCGGTCGCGCTGTCGGCGGTGCGGCCCTTGCGCAGCGCCTCGATCGCCGCGTTGAGATTTTGCGGCGTGACGCCGCCCTTGCTGAGGATCGTGCCGGCTTCGCTGCCCTTTTCGAGCGCGAGCCCGAGCAGCAGGCGCTCCACCGTGACAAAGCTGTCGCCGGCCTTTTCGCCGGCCTTTTCGGCAGCGTCAAAGGTGCGGGCGAGTTCGGGCGCCAGATAGATCTGCCCGGCACCGCCGCCACTGACCTTCGGCACCTTGTTCAGGGCGTCCTCGGTCGCCTTCAAAATCGCGCGGGAATTGCCGCCGGCTCGGTCGATCAGACCGGCCGCCAAGCCCTCATTGTCGTCAAGGAGGACTTTCAGGAGATGGAGAGTGGAAAACTGCTGGTGCCCCTCGCGCATTGCGAGCGACTGCGCGGACTGGACGAAGCCCCTGGAGCGTTCGGTGTATTTTTCAATGTTCATCTTGTCTTTCCCTCGGCCTGCCCCTGGAGCCCTCTAAGGCACTCCAAATGGCATCTTCATTGGGTTTCCGCTCGCCACATTGACGTTCCTCAAGCAGCAAGCGGTCGTTAGCAGCCGACGCTGGCGCCGGCCTGACGCAGATGTGGGAACCAAGTCGCGGGAACGGAAGAGGCGTCTTCACAAATTCGTGCGCGGCAAACTCTTGCGCTAAATGGCCGGCTTGGCGCCGGCGGGTGAAATCCCTTAACTAGCGCCATGATGATCAGCCCGACTGCAGATATCACCGGCCTCTACCGCTATCCGGTCAAAGGCCTGACGCCCGAGCCACTGCCCCGCGTTGCCTTGCGGGTCGGCCAGAGCCTCCCCGCCGACCGTCGCTATGCCATCGAGAACGGCCCGAGCGGCTTCGATCCGGAGGCGCCGCAGTGGATGCCCAAGACCCAGTTCCTGATGCTGATGCGCAATGAGCGGCTAGCCACCTTGAACAGCCGGTTCGAGGACGCGACTAATCTGCTGACCATCCGCAAGGACGGTCAGGTCGTCGTCAGCGGCGATCTGGAGACGGCCAGCGGGCGCGCGGCCATCGAGAGTTACTTTACCGGCAATTTCCGGAGCGAGCTGCGGGGCCCGCCAAAAGTGCTGTCGGGACGCGACCACAGCTTCTCCGACGTTGCCCGCAAGGTCGTCTCCATCATCAATCTCGGCAGCGTGCGCGCCATCGAGGAGATGCTCGGCGCCGCCGTTCATCCCCTGCGCTTCCGCGCCAATCTCTACGTCCGGGGCTGGCCGGCGTGGCACGAGCTCGGCCTCGTCGGCCAGACGCTCGCGATCGGCGCGGTGCGGCTGAAGATCGTCAAGCGCATCGTCCGCTGCGCGGCCACCAATGTCGATCCGGACACGGCGATGCGCGACCTCGAGATTCCACCCACGATCATGCGCCATCTCGGCCACATGGATTGCGGCGTCTATGGCGAGGTGATCGCAGATGGCGAGATTGGCATCGGCGAAGCGATCGGGATTGAAGAGCCGAAGTTGGTTTAAGCTGCGTAGGGTGGACAAAGCGAAGTGTGCCCACCACTTGTGTCGCCGTTGCGAGAAATGGTGGGCAAGGCGCTAAAGTGCCTTTGCCCACCTTACGGTTCTCGCAGTGACGCGCCTCAGTTCGGCATCACATACGCGTAGATCCGGCCGCGCGAGATCGGCGCCTCGCGGACGCGATTGCCGTTGTTGCCGGAGATCATGATCGGATTGCCTTTGGCGTCGATGCCGGTGATGATGCCGACATGGCCGCCTCGGCGACCGCGCGACATGACCGCAATCGCGCCGACCTGCGGACCGGTGACACGCGTTCCGTAATGCGCGAACGAGCTCGCCATGTCGGAGCCGGAGCCCTTATGGCCGGTGTGCTCGAGCACCATGTTCATGAAGCGCGCGCACCATAGGTTGCCGCGCCCGGTCGGATTGCCGCCGAGATAACGGCGCGCTTCCGAGACGAGGCCCGAGCCGCCACCGAAGCCGCCCGACGTGGCCATGCTGCCGCTGTTCGCGCTCGGGTCATAGCTGGCCTGCGTATTCTCGAAGCCGGTCGCCTGCAACTGCGCGGCGCCGCGCTCGAAGCGCGGGCTGCGCGCGTGGCGATAGTGATGATACCCGCCCGCATGGTGCGCGGCGTGATGCACGTAAGCGTGCCGCTCTGCGCTGTGACGATGAGACCGTGCTGATGCTGGAGAGATAGATGCGGCGAACGCCGCGGAGAAGAGAGCCAGCGCGCTGACGTGACGCAGCCGGCCGAACGCAAACAACTCAAACATTCTTCATCCTTCGTTGACACCCCCAATCCCCATCAGCCGGTGCGGCGGCCGACATCCGCGGGTTGTATGAAAGTCCAGATGTGGCGAGAGCAAGGCACAATGCTGCATAGCAGAAATTCGCTTCAGGGAATTTCTGCGATGATCCTGCATCGATGCTGGTCCGATGCTGCCGCATTGCTGCCCACAGCATTAACTGCGATGCTTAACGCGACGGCTCAGAAAGAGGGAGACGGTTAATGCCCCACGCCACGACCAGAGACGATGTCGGCATCTATTTCGAGGAAACGGGCCACGGCACCCCGATCATCTTCCTGCACGAATTCGCGGCGGACCACACCAATTGGGAGCCGCAGATGCGTTACTTCTCGCGCGGCCATCGCTGCATTTCCTATTCGGCACGCGGCTATACGCCGTCGGACGTGCCCGCGTCAGCCGACCTCTACACTTACAAACACTTCTACACCGACGCGCTCGCCGTGCTCGATCATCTCGGCATCGACAAGGCTCATCTCGTCGGGCTTTCGATGGGCGCCTATTCGTCGCTTCAGATCGGCTTGAGCGCGCCACAGCGCGCGCTGTCGATGACGCTGGCCGGCGTCGGCTCAGGCTCGGAGCTCGACAACCTCGAAGCCTGGCGCAAGCAGTGCCGCGCCAATGCCGAGCAGTTCGAAACGCTGGGCTCCGCGGAAGTCGCGAAAGTCACGCGCGAGGCGCCGAGCCGGATCCCCTTCCTCGTGAAGGACCCGCGCGGCCACGCCGATTTCTATGCCGCACTCGCGCGCCACGATTCCAGGGGCTCGGCCAACACCATGCGCGGCTTCCAGGGCGGACGTCCCTCGATCTACACGATGACGGACGCGATCGGGCGCGTCGCCACGCCCGCGCTGATCATCTGCGGCGACGAGGACGACCCGTGCATCGGGCCGAGCCTGTTCCTGAAGAAGCATCTGCCGGCGGCGGGGCTTGCGATGTTTCCGAAGTCAGGTCACGTGCTCAATCTCGAAGAGCCCGCGCTGTTCAACGAGACGGTGGAGCGGTTCATCACGCTGGTGGAAGCGGGCCGATGGCCGGTGCGCGATCCGCGGTCGGTGCCGGCGAATTGATGCGAAGGCGTCACCTCATACTCCGTCACTGCGAGCGCAGCGAAGCAATCCAGACTCTCGCCGCGGAAAGACTCTGGATTGCTTCGTCGCTTCGCTCCTCGCAATGACGGGAGGCTACTACTTCCCGCCGCCGCGGCTCAGCAGAAACACGCCCTGCTCGCCGAACAGATTCCATACCCACCAGGGCAGCCTGAGCCGCAGCGGACGGCCGTAGAGATCTAGCGCTTCGGCGCGCTCCATCTTCACGCCGATCTCGTCGCAGAGCTGGACGAAATCCTTGATGGTGCAGAAATGGATGTTGGCAGTGTCGTACCATGTCGCCGGCAGATTCTCCGTGCGCGGCATGTGGCCGCCGATCAGGAGTTGCAACCGCATCTTCCAGTAGCCGAAGTTCGGGAACGACACGATGGCGCGGTGGCCGATGCGCAGGAGATTTTCCAGCACCACCTTCGGCTGCCGCGTCGCCTGGAGCGTCTGCGACAGGATGACGTAGTCGAAGGCGTCGTCGGGGTAGTTGAAGAGGTCGGTGTCGGCGTCGCCCTGCACCACCGCGAGCCCCTTGGCGACGCAGCGGTTGACGCCCTCGCGCGACAGCTCGATGCCGCGACCGTCGATGCCGCGATTTTCCAGGAGCTGCAGCAGATCGCCTTCGCCACAGCCCACGTCGAGCACCTTCGAGCCGTGTTTGACCATCTCCGCAACCAGCAAATGGTCGGCGCGAAACTGGCCGGACTGTTCGGTCGCAAGGCCGCCCAACGGCAGCACTTCCTGTACAGACATGGCTAGCCGCCCTTGCCGTTGAGGCCGCGCGCCTTGCCCGCGGATTGCAGGAAGGCGCGTGAGATATCGAAGAATTCGGGGACGTCGAGCAGGAAGGCGTCGTGGCCGCGATCGGTCTCGATCTCGGCGAACGACACCCGCGCGCTCGACGCGTTGAGCGCGTGCACCAGCGCACGCGATTCCGAGGTCGGGAACAGCCAGTCGCTGGTAAAGGACACCACGCAGAAGCGTGTCTTGACGCCGGCAAACGCCTTCGCCAGCACGCCGTCATGGTCGCCGGCGATGTCGAAATAGTCCATGGCCCGCGTCAGATAGAGATAGCTGTTGGCATCGAAACGCTCGACGAAGGACGAGCCCTGGTAGCGCAGATAGCTCTCGACCTGAAAATCGGCATCGAACGAGAACGTCGGCAGCTCGCGGTCTTGCATGCGCCGGCCGAACTTGCGGTGCAGCGCGGCATCGGAGAGGTAGGTGATGTGCGCAGCCATCCGCGCCACCGCCAGCCCGCGATGCGGATGGATGCCGTGATCGGTATAGCGGCCGTTGTGCCAGTCGGGATCGGCCATGACGGCCTGGCGGCCGAGCTCGTGGAAGGCGATGTTCTGCGCGGAGTGCCGTGTCGAGCAGGCGATCGCGAGCGCGGAGAACACGCGCTCAGGATAGGCCGCGGTCCATTGCAGCACCTGCATGCCGCCCATCGAGCCACCGACCACGGCAAACAGCGTGTCGATGCCGAGACGGTCGATCAGCATCGCCTGCGCGCGCACCATGTCGGGGATGGTGATGATGGGAAAATCCAGGCCCCACACCTTGCCCGTCGCCGGATTGAGCGAGGCAGGTCCCGTCGAGCCCATGCAGCCGCCGATCACGTTGGCGCAGATGATGAAGTAGCGTTGAGGATCAAGAGGCCGGCCGGACCCGACCAGGGTCTCCCACCATCCGGGCTTGCCGGTGACGGGGTGGATATTCGCGACATGCTGGTCGCCGGTCAGCGCATGGCAGATCAGCACGGCGTTGGAGCGCTCGGCATCGAGCTCGCCATAAGTCTGGTAGGCGATCTGGAACGGGCTGAGATCGATGCCGCAATCGAGCGGCAACGGATGCTCGGCGCCGAAATACGCAACCTGCGAACTCGGATGATCCGCCTCGTGCGAGCGCTCTTCGGCGATCGCGGGGCTCGGTACTGACGTGACGCCAACCATCTGACCATCGACCTCGTTGGCGACGGCCCTCAAGCCGCCGCTGACATCAGGCCATGAAAAACCCGGCCTGAACGATAGGTTCGGCCGGGATCGGATGCGTCCCCGGCCTGTTTAGCGAGTTTTTTAACGTGGCTGCAAGCCGGCCGGCTCAAATGACCACGGAACAGGCAAAAACTAGTTGCTGGAGCGGTTTTCGTCAAGCCGCTGTACCGATTAACCAAAAGGGAGCCTTGCGAAGTCAGGCGAAATGACCGTCATTTCTCTTTGCTTTCGGCGTCCATCCTGCCTAATCAAGACCCATAGCGCCCGCGGGTCCGCCTCGGCCGATCCGCTTTTGAAGACCTCTCAACAGCCTCTGGCCCAAATGTCCCAACGTCCGCCCGCGCCACCATCGTTGCAGGAATTGCGCAAGGAGATCGATGCGATCGACGAGGAAGTGCATCGCCTGCTGATGCAGCGCGGCGACATCATCGATCGCCTGATCCAGGCGAAGCAGACGCAGGAGGTCGGCTCGGCTTTCCGGCCGGCGCGCGAGGCCAGCATGATGCGCCGCCTCGTCGAGCGACATCGCGGCATCCTGCCGCTCGACACCATCGAGAGCATCTGGCGCGTCATCATCTCGACCTTCACTTACGTGCAGGCGCCATTCTCGGTGCATGCCGACGTTTCGGTCGGCGAGTCCGCGATGCGGGATTCGGCGCGCTTCCATTTCGGCTTCACCACGCCCTATGTGCCGCATTTCAGCGCGCAGGCCGCCGTCGAGGCGCTGGCGAAATCGAAGGGTGATCTGGCCCTGGTCTCGGCGATCTCGAGCCGCACGCCATGGTGGAGCGAGCTCGAGGCCGAGGGCGCGCCGAAAATCATCGCGCGGCTGCCGTTCCTCGAGCGCGCCGACCATCCGGCCGCGCTGCCCGTCTTCGTGATCTCGCGGGTTGCCGACGACGCCATGGTCACGGAGGTCCAGACCTGGAGCGTGCGCGTGTCCGGCTGGAACGCCGACACGGCGAGGGCGCTGGCGCCGCTCGCCGACATCGTCGCGGTGCCCGATACCGCCTTCGACGGCGCTGCGCTGCTGGTGTCGGAGACCGGCATCGGCTTCGAAAAAATTAAAATGGCCCTGATCCGGGCCGGCGCCTCGGTCCGCTCGTCGGCTCTCGTCGGCGGCCATGCAACGCGCTATACGGTGCCCCCGAACGGGTCGACCAAATCTGATGTGAAGGCTTAAGGCCGCCCCGCATCCTTCCGGAGTAGACGATGTCCCGCCCCGTGCCGAATCCCGGCATTCTCGATATTGCGCCCTATACGCCCGGCAAGAGCCCGGTGCCGGAGCCGGGCCGCAAGGTGTTCAAGCTGTCGGCGAACGAGACGCCGTTCGGACCCTCGCCCAAGGCGATCGAGGCCTTCACGCATGTGGCGACGCATCTGGAGGACTATCCGGAAGGCACCTCGCGCGTGCTGCGCGAAGCGATCGGCCGCAGCTATGGCCTCGATCCCGACCGCATCATCTGCGGCGCCGGCTCGGACGAGATCCTCAATCTTCTCGCGCACACCTATCTCAGCCAGGGCGATGAAGCGATCTCCACCACCCACGGCTTCCTCGTCTACCCGATCGCGACCATGGCGAACGGTGCCAGGAACATCGTGGCGGCGGAGGCGAATTTCACCGCCGACGTCGACGCGATCCTGAAGGCGGTGACGCCGCGCACCAAACTCGTCTGGCTCGCCAACCCGAACAACCCGACCGGCACCTATCTGCCATTCGACGAGGTCAAGCGCCTGCGCGCCGGCCTGCCGTCGCACGTGCTGCTGGTGCTGGATGCCGCCTATTGCGACTATGTGTCTCGCAACGACTACGAAATGGGGATCGAGCTGGTCGCGACCACTGAGAACACGGTCGTTACCCACACCTTCTCCAAGATCCACGGGCTCGCCGCGCTGCGCGTCGGGTGGATGTTCGGTCCGGCGCATATCATCGACGCCGTCAATCGCATCCGCGGTCCGTTCAACGTCTCGACGCCGGCGATGTATGCCGCGGTCGCCGCGATCGAGGACACCGCGCATCAGCAGATGTCGAAGCAGTTCACCGAGACCTGGCGCAACTGGCTGACCGAGGAGATCGGCAAGCTCGGGCTGAAGGTGACGCCGAGCGTTGCCAACTTCGTGCTGATTCATTTTCCGGCAGAGAAGGGCAAGACCTCGGACGAAGCCGACGCCTTCCTGACCAAGCGGGGACTGGTGCTGCGCGCGCTGAAGAATTACGGCCTGCCCCATTCACTGCGCATGACCATCGGCACCGAGGAGGCCAACCGCCTCGTGGTCGAGGGCCTGCGCGACTTCATGGGCGGCGGCAAATGAGCGTCGCCCCGCACTTCCAGCGCGTCGCACTGATCGGCTTCGGCCTGATCGGCGGCTCGATCGCGCGTGCCGCGAAGCTTCAGGGCCTGGCGTCCGAGATCGTCACAACGGCGCGATCGGAGAAGACGCGGGCCCGCGTCGCAGAGCTCGGCATCGTCGACCGCGTGGTCGCGACCAATGTCGAGGCCGTCAGGGATGCCGACCTCGTCATCCTCTGCATTCCCGTCGGCGCCTGCGGCCCCGTGGCGCAGGAGATATCAGCACATCTGAAGCCGGGCGCGATCATCTCCGACGTTGGCTCGGTGAAGGGCACGATCGTCAGGGACATGGCGCCGCATCTGCCGCAGGGCATTCACTTTGTCCCCGCGCATCCGGTGGCGGGCACCGAGCATTCGGGCCCGGATTCCGGCTTCGCCGAGCTGTTCATCAACCGCTGGTGCATCCTCACACCGCCGGAGGGCGTCGACGCAGCCGCCGTCGATCGCTTGCGCGCGTTCTGGGCCGCGCTCGGCGCCAAGGTCGAGATCATGACGCCGGATCATCACGATCTCGTGCTCGCGATCACCAGCCATCTGCCGCATCTGATCGCCTACACCATCGTCGGCACCGCCGATGAGCTGCAACAGGTGACGGAGTCCGAGGTGATCAAGTTCTCCGCCGGCGGCTTTCGCGACTTCACACGCATCGCGGCGTCCGATCCGACGATGTGGCGCGACGTGTTCCTCGCCAACAAGGAGGCCGTGCTGGAGATGCTGGGCACCTTCAACGAGGATCTCGCCAAGCTCACGCGTGCGATCCGCCGCGGCGACGGCGAGGCCCTGTTCGACCACTTCACCCGTACCCGCGCCATCCGCCGCGGCATCGTCGAGATCGGCCAGGACTCGGCGGCGCCGGACTTCGGCCGCCCGCATCCGCCGCTGACGAAGCAGTAGCTGCAACGGCGGCGGTGCCAGCCCCTCATCCTGAGGAGCGCGGAACGCGCGTCTCGAAGGATGAAGGCCCGACTGGGGGCGTCGCCCTTCGAGACGCCGCGCAAGCGCGGCTCCTCAGGGTGAGGTTAAGCATTGTCGTTCGCAGACCGCCTAATACAGCGGCGGGAGCTGCGCGACCTTCAGCGTACCGAGCATCACCGCGCCATCGGCGAAGCGAAGCGGGAAGCTGCGCGCCTTCTTGCCCTCGAGCGTGCTTTCGGTGCCGAGCGCATTGATGCCGGCGGCGACGCCGACATTGGCGTTCTGCTTCACGACCTTGCCGAGACCGGGAATGGCGCGGTCGAGCGCGCCGAAGAGGTTGTTGAGATCCTGCGACTTCACGCCCGGCGCGACGCGGTCCAGCGTTGCCTGCGGCACGCCCTCTTCCAGCATCTTGTCGATGCCAAGCGCGGGAATCACGCGCTCGAGGCCGGTCACCGTCATCTGCAATTCGCCGTCGAGGCGGCCGTTCGGCGAGATACCGAGCGTGCCGGCAGCGACCGCGATCATCTCGCCCTGCTGAATGCGCGACTGCACGATCTCGATATGGCCGCCGGCGGCCTGGAGCTCGCGGAAACGCTGCGGCCACGGCTTTGGCGTCAGATCCTTTAGCCCCGTGATCTTCGAGCGCACGTCTGCTTCGAACGGCTCGGCCAGCAGCGGATGCACGCCCTGGATGCTGCCTTGCGCGATCTGCAGCACGGTTTCGACGATGGGATTGTCGCGCGAGGATCCCTCGGCGAGGCGTCCGTGCAACTCGACCTGCTTGGCCTTTGCAACTGGCACCTGCACCGAGCCATCGACGCGATTGATGGCGGGATCGTCAAACACGATCGAGGCGCGATCCGGCACGGCCGGCAACCCAACCACGCTGCTGCGACCCTTGCTCCAGTTCACCACGAAGGACGTCTGCGTGACGCCGTCGGTCAACGTCGCCGGTGTGGTGAATTCGGCGATCACGAGCTTGGGATCATAGACCTGGGCGACCACCAGGATGTTGTCGAGCTTGGCCGTAAACGGCGTCTTGCCCGCGGTCTGCGAGACCAGCGACGCGCTGGCACCGGAACACTGCACCTCGAAGCGGAACGGGAAACCGGCGATCGAGCGCCTGGCGCAATCATAGATCCGGCCTGACTTGGCCTCCTGGGCGCGCCAGGCGTCGGCAGCCACTTCGGCCTGAGAAGCGGCATAGAACCAGAAGCCGCTCCAGGCGACGGCGAGAATCAAGAGCAGGACGGGCGCGATGAAAAGGCCCCAGCGGGGGCGCCGCCTGGTGGCAACGGTCATATCGGACATGCGGCGACCCTTTGACGCCAGATGATGGCAAATGTAAGCGAGGTCGGCTTGCTGCAGAGGGTGGAGAATTCGCTTCGCCTGGGCGGCGGGCCCTGGTAGCGGTGCCAAACATGTCCGAAATCACCCTCCCCTCCGTCACGACGGCCACCGGCGACCTCTGGGTGTTCGGCTATGGCTCGCTGATGTGGCGGCCGGGCTTCGCATTCGAGGAGCGCGTGCCGGCGCGGCTGGTCGGCGAGCATCGCGCACTCTGCGTCTATTCCTTCGTCCATCGCGGCACGCCCGAGAAGCCGGGCCTCGTGCTCGGGCTCGACCGCGGCGGCGCCTGCCGCGGCATCGCCTTCCGTGTCGCTGCGAAGAGCCGTGCCGATGTGGTCGCTTACCTGCGCGAGCGCGAACAGGTGACCTCGGTCTATCGCGAGGTGATGCGCTCGGTGTGGCTCGAGAACGATGCACGGCAGCGTGTCAGCGCCCTCGCCTACGTCGTCGACCGCGGCCATGTGCAGTATGCGGGACGCCTGTCGCTTGCCGAGCAGCACCGCCACGTGCTGCAAGGCCACGGCCAGTCCGGTGCCAATCGCGACTACGTCACCGCGACGGTGAAGGCAATCGAGGCCGAAGGTTTTCGCGACACGCAACTGCACCAGCTCGCGGCTCTCCTGCACAACGATGCGCACTCCCTGCATGATCCGGCTCCAACCGCCGAGCGCTAGCCGCTTGAGGCCACGTAGCTCGGCGCGCTGCCGATGAGCTGCTCCTGCTCTTTCCGTCCAGCTTCGACGATGCGCCCCGTGGCTTCCTCGATCGCGCCCCTCACGCGCGCGATGTACTCGTCCTTCGGCAGCCCAGGCGGCAGCGGATCCAGGAATTCCACCACCAACGTGCCGGGATAGCGCATGAAGGTGCGACGCGGCCAGAACAGGCCCGAATTGAGCGCGATCGGCAGGCACGGCACGTCGCAGGCCGAATAAATCTGGGCGAAGCCGGTCTTGTAATCCGGCGGCGCGCCCGGCGCGCGGCGAGTGCCTTCCGGGAAGATCACGAGCTGGCGGCCTGAGCGCACCGCATCGCGCGCCCGCCGCGTCATGTCCAGGAGCGCCTTGACGCCGGCATTGCGGTCGATCGCGATCATCCCGGTCTTGACCAGGAACTGTCCGAACACCGGGATCTGCATGAGCTGGCGCTTGAGGATGAAGATCGGGCGATCGAAGAATCCCGGCAGGACGAAGGTCTCCCAGAACGATTGATGCTTCGCCACGATCACCAGCGGCCCGGTCGGAATCTTCTCCACGCCTCTGAATTCCACCTTGATGTTGCAGATCACCCGCATCAGGAACAGTGTCGAGTTCGCCCAGCATTCGGCAACCGTCAGCATCGCGCGGGGCGACATCAGAAAGGTCGGCAGCGCGATGATCGCCCAGAACACCAGGACGGCGTAGAACAGCACGTTGAAAACGAGCGAACGCAGGAAGAGCAAGAACATCAACGATCCTAAACGCGATGAGATTAAGTGCAGTCGATCGCCTGGGTTCACCTCTCCCCAGCGGGGAGAGGTCGGATTGCATAGCAATCCGGGTGAGGGGCCGCAGCCTTTCGAGAGACCACACCCCCTCACCCGGATCGCATCTGGTGATCCGATCCGACCTCTCCCCATAAGAGAGGTAACTCTCGGCCTGCATCGATTCAACCAAAACTCATCGTGCTTTAGTTAGTTGGCCTGTGCGGTGGCAGGCCGTTTCGGCTGCACGCCAGGAGGCTGCTCCGACACTTCGGGCGCAACGTCAATCCCGAAATCCTCGAGCCGCACACGCAGCTCGGCGGCAACATATTTGACATATTCCGACAGCAGCAGCCGCAACGTCGAGGATGAGGTCCACCACGGCTCCTCGCGCCATTTGTCGCCGACCACCGCAAACGGGATCAGCGCGATCTCCGGCATCGCGTGGGAGAATTCCACCAGCGCGCGCGGCATGTGATAGTTCGAGGTCACCACGATCAGCGACTTGAAGCCGCGCTCATGCGCCCAGCGCCGCGCCTCAGCCGCATTGCCGCGGGTCGAGACCGCGGAGCGGTCGAGATCGACGCAGCAGCGCATGTAGGACTGGTTCTCCGGCAGTGTCCGCGAGATATCGCTGACCGTGGAGGTCGGGTGCACGCCGGAGATCAAGAGCCTTTGGCCATAGCCCGCAGCTAACAGCTCCATCGCATCCGACACGCGCGACGATCCGCCGGTCAGGACCACGATGCCGTCCGCCTTGCGGTCCGGCGCCAGCTCGGCGCCGCGCAGCTGCGACAGGAACGCGACGAAACCCGCCGCCGCGCCGACGAAGGCGAACGCGAGCATCGACACGAGGGCCGCGCGGAGCCAGCCGCGCGGCAACTTCGGCGATCGATCGTCGGTCGGCGAGGTCATACGATGTAGTGGTCCCTTCCCCTGGCAATTTTAGAAGGTTTTTGGATGAAGTGGAGTCCGGTTTGACGCACGACGCCTTAATCGACGTCGTTCAGCGTCGCGAACAGCGTCTGGCGCGACGCCACCGCCGTGATCGCGCCGATCAGGACCGCCTGCACCGCGAGCACGACGTAACCCGACGGCCGCAGCGAGAAAGTGCCGAGCAGGGCGGCGAACTGGTCGCCGACCGGCGTGCCGGAGAACCAGCCGGCGATCGACTCGGAGAAGCCGAACACCAGCATGGCGATGCCACCGCCGATCACGCCGCCTTCGAGACCGAGGCGAAGGAAATGTCGCAGGAAGCGGTTGGCGATGTAGCGGTCGCCGGCGCCGACGAAATGCAGGACCTCGACAATCGGCCGGTTGGCGGCCATCGCGCCGCGGGTTGCGAACGACACCGAGATGATGGTCGCGACGATGACGAGTGCGAGGATGCCGAGGCCTGCGAGCACGGTGGCGTTGGTCATCGAGCGCATCCGCTCGATCCAGGCGCGGTGGTCGTCGACGCTCGCGGTTGGCGCGACCTGCGCCACGCGGCTGCGCAAGACGGCAAGATCGAGCGCCGTGCCCGGCTGCACGCGAGCGATGATCATGCGCGGCACCGGAAGATCGTCCATCGACAGGCCGGTGCCGAGCCAAGGCTCGAGCAGCTTTCCGGATTCCTCCTTGCTGAACGGCTTGACTTCGACGATGCCGGCTTGCGCCCGCATTGCTTCCGTCACAGCAGTGGCGTCGCGCTCGATATCGCGACCGGCCTGGGGCCGGACCTGGATGGTGATTTCGCTCGCAACATTTGACTGCCATTCGGCCGCCGACGCGCTGACCAGCAGCACCATCCCTGTCGTCATCGAGGCGAGGAAGGTCATGATCGCGACGACCGCGACCAGCGCGCGGCCATGGATCGAGGCGCGCGGCACGATCGGCGACATGTTGCGCGCTTTCGCCGGGACCTGCGGACGCTCCTGTCCGAGATCGACGAAGACGCCGCGCTCGTCGGTCCTATTCATAGACGTGCAACCGTCCCTGGTGCAGCACGAGCCGGCGCGCCTCGTACTGGTCCATCAACCCGATATCGTGGGTCGCGATGATGACGGCGGTGCCGGACTTGTTCAATTCGATGAAGAGCCGCAGCAGCCTGCGACCAAGCGTCGGATCGACGCTACCGGTCGGCTCGTCAGCGAGCAGAAGCTGCGGCCGCGAGATCACCGCGCGCGCGATCGCCGCGCGCTGCTTCTCGCCGCCCGACAGAATCGGCGGCAGCGCATCCATGCGCTCGCCCAAGCCCACCCAGCGCAGGAGATCGATGACCTCCTTGCGGTAGCTGGATTCGCTGCGGCCCATTACGCGGAACGGAAGCGCGACGTTCTCGTAGGTCGTCATGTGGTCGAGCAGGCGAAAGTCCTGGAGCACGATGCCGATGCGCTTGCGTAAATCGGCGATCTCGTCCTTGCCGAGTAGCGAGATGTCGTGGCCGAACAGATTGACGAGGCCGCGCGTCGGCCGCAGCGACAGGAACAACAGGCGCAGCAGCGAGGTCTTGCCGGCGCCCGAGGGGCCGGTGAGGAACTGGAAGGAGTGCGCCGGGATCTGGAAGCTCAGGTCGCGCAGAATCTCCGGCCCCAGACCGTAACGCAATCCGACATTTTCGAACCGAACCAAGCTCAGCTCCGGTCGAGGTGGGGGCGCGGCGCACGCCGCAAAGCTCTGCCGCACGCGATGAAAGCCTTGTGCGGCCGTTATGGTTTCCGATTCGTTAACGGTCGCCTTGTAGCATCGAAAGAGCCCGGTTCCGCTATGGCTGGGTCATCGCCGAGGCTGGTCCATGCACATCGTATGCCCCCATTGTACGACATCCTACGCCATCAAGCTCGCAAGCCTTGGGGCGAATGGGCGCACCGTGCGCTGCTCCCGCTGCAAGGAGACCTGGGTGGCGCGGCCCGAGGACGCCGTCGAGGAAGTGCAGGAGAAAGCTAACGCATCGGCCATGGCCGCGGCGAGCCAGGCCGAGGACCCGTCCGATATCGCGGAGCAGTGGAACACCTACGCCCGGGAGGACGCCGCCGCGCCGGTGGTCGACAGCCCCTCGATCGCCAGCGACTGGCCCACCGAGGAAGCCAACGACGACGACTGGTCGGAAGCCGAGGCGGCCGACGACGAATTGGCCGGAGAGCCGCACCAGTCCTGGTTCCGCGGGCTGTTCCGCCGCCGGGCCGGGGTCGCCCGTCCGGTGAGCCGGCCGCCGCGAAAGTCCCATTTCGGTCTGCCGACCGCCTGTGTTGCCATGGGCGCGCTGGCCGTTGCTCTCATGGTCTGGCGCGCCGACATGGTCCGGCTGCTGCCGCAGACCGCGGCGTTCTACAAGATGATCGGCATCGAGGTGAACCTGCGCGGCCTCGCCTTCAGGGACGTCAAGGTCACTTCAGAGACCGTGGACGGCAAGCAGGTGCTGGTGATCGAAGGCGTGATCGTCGGCGAGACCAGAAAGGCGGTCGATATCCCCCGCCTGCGCTTCGCCGTGCGTGACGCGCAAGGCGCCGAGATCTACGCCTGGAACGCGGTGCTGGAGCAGACCGTGCTTCATCCCGGCGAGCGCGCCTTCTTCAAGTCGCGCCTCGCCTCGCCGCCACCTGAAGGCCGCAATATCGATATTCGTTTCTTCAACCGGCGCGACATTGCCGGCGGCAGCGCGTGACCGAGGCTGCCAGCTTCCATAAAGGTTTGGCCCGATGCCAAAGGTGCTGATCGCCGATGATGAGGAGTCCATGCGCACGCTGGTGGCGCGGGCCATCGCGATGGACGGCCATCAGACTGTCACCGCGCAGGACGGCGCCGAAGCGCTGGAAATCTTGACGCGCGAGGACGGCGCGTTCGACCTCCTGCTCACCGATATCCAGATGCCCGTGATGGACGGCATCGCGCTCGCACTCTCGGCCGCGCGCGACTTTCCGGACCTGACGATCTTGCTGATGACCGGCTTTGCCGACCAGCGCGAGCGCGCATCGAACCTGAACGCGCTGGTGCATGACGTGGTGACGAAGCCGTTTTCCGTGGCGGACATCCGCAACGCAGTCGCCGGCGCGCTCGCGGCGAAGAAGGGGTAGGCGATACGCCAACCTCGCACTCCTCTGTCATGCCCCGCGAAAAAGCGGGGCATCCAGTATTCCAGAGACGCCCGACGTTCCATGAACCGCTGCGGCGTACTGGATCGCCCGGTCGAGCCGGGCGATGACGGCTGCGGGTTTAGTAAACACGTCCCACCAACTCGTCATTGCGAGTGCAGCGAAGATTCCATGGGGAGTGGATAGCGACCGGGTCTGAGGCCAGACTGAGGTTGCTGAATCCATTCAACCTGG
>NZ_JBANBK010000059.1:0-56163 GCF_053572325.1 Bradyrhizobium sp. UFLA05-112
GCATCTCAGTGATCGTCAATGGCCATGTGGCTCGAACGCTCATGCGCGGGGAGATCGACGATGCCGAAGAGCTCCACCATCTTCTTCAAATGTACCAGGCTGGCGTATCGCAAGGGCTGCCCGCATGACCGAACTGATCGCGCCCAATGTCGTCGCCGCGTCGACCCGATCCGATCGTCGCCGCAAGCTTCTGCAGAATCTGCTGCGGGGCGAGCGGCCCTACATGCTCTACATCGCCTTCGTGATCCTGCTCGTCGTATTCAGCCTGTCCTCACCCTGGTTCCTGTCGGTCGACAATTTTCTGAACATTGGACGCCAGACGACGCTGGTATCGATCATTGCGGTGGGCATGACCTTCGTCATCGTCGCGCGTCAGATCGATCTTTCAGTCGCATCGACATTGGCGCTATCAGGCATGGCGGCCGCGCTCGCGATGAGCCAAATCAACAACAGCTGGGTTGTAGGGGCGGTCGCCGGGCTTGGCACCGGCGCGCTTATCGGGCTGCTCAATGGCATCCTGACCACGCAGCTTTCGATCCCGTCCTTCCTGGTGACGCTCGGCTCGTTGAGCATGGCCCGGGGACTGGCGATGATGGTCACCAACACCAAGCCCGTGATCATCACCAACGAGACCTATTTTGCAATCTTCGGCGAAGGCACGTTCCTCGGCATACCGGTGCCGATCGCCTGGACGCTGGTCGCGACGATCCTCGGCATCCTGCTGCTGCACTACAACGTGTTCGGCCGTCGTATCTACGCGGTCGGCGGCAACCCGACGGCAGCGCTCTACTCCGGCATCAACACCAAATGGGTGACGACCGCAGCCTTTGTCCTGACTGGCACGCTGGCCGGCCTCGCGGCGTTGGTGCTGTCGGCGCGTTCACATGCTGCGCGGCCAGATGTCGTCCAGGGAATGGAGCTCGACGTCATCGCCGCGGTGATCCTCGGTGGCTGCAGCCTGTTCGGGGGGCGTGGCTACATCCTGGGAACGCTGTTCGGCAGCCTGATGATCGGCACGCTCAACAATGGCCTTGTGCTGCTCGGTGTGAGCTCGCCGATGCAGCTCGTGATCAAGGGCGCGATCATCGTTGCCGCGGTCGCTTTCACGAAACGCTAGAGCATGATCCGGAAAAGTGTGCAGCGGTTTTCCGAAAAGATCATGCTCAAACGACAACCTAAAGTGCGATGACGATTCATCCTAATCTCATCGCGCTTTAGTCAGATTAAGGCGCAGCGCATGAGCACAGGATCATTGCGCTGCTTGGGTGGGGGCAAGGCTGCCGGCCCTCCAGTGAATCGGTGGCCAAAATGGAGGAAGCAATGATGCCAATCTTACGACGAACCTTGCCGCTGACCGCGCTGATCGCAGCGACAGCCGTCTCGTTCGCCCCCTCGGCCCGCGCCGAAGTGCCTGCGACCTGCGTCAAGGGCGTCGATCTCGCGACGCTTGGACCGAAATCGATCGTCGGCCAGGGACCCCACGGCGAGAAGGCGGCTTCGCCCGAGGTGCTCGCGCTCTCGGAGGCTGACGCTGCGAAGGTCAAGGAGAAGCACTTCAAGGTCGGCATTTCCATGCAGACGGTCAACCTTGACTGGTCGCAGCTCCAGATCCAGGGCATCACCGATACGTTGAAGAAGTACGGAGTAACGGTGACGGGGGTTGCGTCCGCCGAATATCAGGTGGACAAGCAGATCGCCGACATCGAGAACACCATCCAGCAGCATCCGGACGGCATTATCTCGATCCCGGTCGATTTCACGGCGACCGCACCGACCTATAAGAAGATCGCCAAGGCCGGCATCAAGCTGGTCTTGATGGACAGCATTCCGACCGGCCTGAAGCACCCAGAAGAGTATGCCTCGATGGTCTCTGCGGACAGCCAGGGCAACGGCCAGATCGCGGCACAGATCCTTGCATCCTGTGTTACGCAGGGCGGCACCATCGGTCTCGTCAATTTCGGCGTCGACTATTTCAGCACCAACGAGCGCACCAAGGGGGTTCGGGAATGGATGAAGGCGAACCGTCCAGACATAAAAATGAAGCAGGTCGATTTCACGGATCCGCCGAAAGTCTCGCAGATCGCGGGCGACTTCCTCACCGGCAATCCCGATGTAAAGGGACTGTTCGCTGTCTGGGATCAGCCGGCGCTGGATACGCTGAGTTCGATGCGGGCGCAGAGCATCGACATTCCCGTCACCACGGTCGATCTCGGCCTGCAATCAGCGATCGAGATCGCCAAGGGTGGTCCGTTGAAGGCCACCGGCTCGCAGCGCCCCTATGATCAGGGCGTGGCGGAAGCGATGGCAATGATGAACGCGCTGCTCGGCAAGGAAACGCCGGGTTGGATCGGTGTGCAGTCGCTGCCGGTGACGCAGTCGAACGTGCTCGAATCCTATCGGACGGTTTTCAAGAAGGAGCCGCCGCAGGAACTGACCGACGCCTGCAACAAGGCGAAGCCCGCCTGCAATTGAGCGATCGGGATGCGTGGTCACAGGAGGCCGCGCATCGCCAGGCAGACTTGGTCCGGGCGAACCAGCCCCCGTCCGGATCAGGCTGCGCTGGTGACGTATTCCACGGGAAGGCTGCGGAAATGCTTGCGCATGTCTGACGACGCTGAGCCGCCGACAATGATCCGTGAAAACGCGCTGATATCGGAAAAGAAGGCCGGCTTGAGGCTGCCGAGCTTGCTGGCATCGACGACCAGGATGCTCTCCATAGCGGTCGCGATCACAGTCTGCTTGATCGCGACTTCATGAAAGTTGGAGCAGCTGGTGCCGCGGGTCCAGTGTACGCCACCGGCGGATATGAACGCCTTGTTGATTCCGAGCCGTCGCAGGTAGGACAGGCCGTCGTCCGACGCAAATGACTGCGATGATGGGTGGTAGAGCCCGCCCATCAGCATCACCTGCGTGGCCGGCCGCCGCGTGACGATCGTGGCCACATTCAGCGAATAGCAGATAATCGAGAGTGGCAGATCTTCGGGCAGGCAGTCCGCCAGCGATTGCATCGTGGTGCCGCAGTCGATGAAGATCGTGTCGCCTTCATTGATTGCGGCGGCAGCGGACCGGCAGGCGAGGCGCTTGTCCTGGGTATGCTGGTCGATCTCCTGCTCGAACGCATACTTGATTCCGGTCGGCGAGGCCGCGTTGACGACGTAGCCGCCAAGCAAAGCGAGCGCAGCCTCCGGCCCGGCGAGGTCGCGTCGAACCGTCATCTCGGAAACCTTGAGGAGCCCGGCCGCGTCCTTCAGATGCAGCGCGCCGCTCGTCTCGACGGCGCGGCGCAGTCTCTGCAAACGCTGGACGCGCGTCTCGCTTGATCGTGCGTTCGCTGTTTCAGCCATTTTGGTCACCGAGCTTGCTTATCCGGTTGACAATGATCTTACAATGTTGTGAGTTTGCCAACGTGGAAATGTTAGAATTATAACACGCGGCCTGTTCGAGGTTAGCGGAACATCCCAGCGATGCCGTCCGTCGCCCATGCGGCAAACCCCGGGCAGCCAGGACCAGGGAGGATCACATGCTTCGATCAGCTCATTCAATCTATCTGGCGATCTCGTCGATTCGCTAGGACTGCACGGGCGCGTCGATGAAGCAGAGCGTCTTGATACAGGATGCGTCCGCTGTACCCGTGCAGCCCCATGCCCGAGGCGAGGGGCATGCGCACTCCGTCTCGCGCAACAGCGGCCACGCGCTCGAGATGGATTGGGTCGACGAGATCAGGATCAACCTATCGGCTGCCGAACGGCGTGTCGCGAGCTTGCCGGGCCGGCGAACGGTCAAGAAGGACGCGCAGGCCGCGTGGCTTCTGAAGGCGATCACGTGCATCGACCTGACGACGCTCAACGGCGACGATACGACCGAGCGGGTGAAGCGCCTCTGCGCCAAGGCCAAGGCCCCCGTGCGCGGCGACCTCCTCGCGGCGCTCGGCTTCGCCGCGCGCGAACTGCACACTGGCGCGATCTGCGTCTATCATCGCTTCGTTGCGGCTGCCGTCGAAGCGCTCGACGGATCCGATATCCCGGTCGCTGCGGTCTCCACCGGATTTCCTGCAGGTCTCGTGCCCCACGACCTGAAGCTCAAGGAGATCGAGGCATCCGTCCGGGACGGCGCGCGGGAGATCGACATCGTCATCACCCGTGAGCATGTGCTGACCGGCGATTGGCGGGCCGTCTACGCGGAGGTTCGCGATTTTCGCGCCGCTTGCGGCGACGCGCATCTGAAGACGATCCTTGCAACGGGCGATCTCAAGACGCTGCGCAATGTCGCAAAGGCGTCGATGGTTTGCATGATGGCCGGAGCGGACTTCATCAAGACATCCACCGGCAAGGAAGGCGTGAATGCCACGCTGCCGGTGACGCTCGCGATGCTGCGGATGATCCGTGTGTATCAGGAGCGCACGGGGCACAGGATCGGCTTCAAGCCGGCCGGAGGAATTTCGACGGCAAAGGACGTGCTCAACTATCAGTTCCTGATGAAGGAGGAGTTGGGGCGCGACTGGCTCGAGCCGGATCTGTTCCGCATCGGTGCTTCGAGCCTGCTCGCCGACATCGAGCGGCAGCTCGAGCATCACGTCACCGGTCGCTACTCGGCCTTCAACCGCCACCCCGTGGGATGAGACCCAGCGATGAGCGTCGCAGACTATTTCGAGACGATGGAGTACGGTCCCGCGCCCGAGGCAGACGGCGAGGCGCGCGCCTGGCTGACGCGGCATGAAGCCTCGTTCGGGCATTTCATCAACGGCAAATTCGTCGCGCCACTTTCGGGCCAGCATCTCACGACGATCGAGCCTGCCGTCGGCAAGGCGCTGGCCCGGATTGCGCAAGGCTCTTCTGCCGATGTGGAGGCGGCGGTCAACGCCGCGCGCACTGCGCAGTTGCCATGGGCAAAGCTCGGCGGTCACGGCCGGGCGCGCCATCTCTATGCGTTGGCGCGCATGTTGCAACGTCATGCCCGGTTGTTTGCCGTGCTCGAGGCGATCGACAATGGCAAGCCGATCCGGGAAACCCGGGATCTCGATGTGCCGCTCGCCGCGCGCCATTTCCTGCATCATGCTGGCTGGGCCCAGTTGCAGGAGCGCGAATTCGCCGACCAGGTTCCGATCGGTGTGATCGGCCAGATCATTCCGTGGAATTTTCCGCTACTGATGCTGGCCTGGAAGATCGCGCCCGCACTGGCTGCGGGCAACACGGTGGTGCTGAAGCCGGCAGAGTTTACCTCGCTTACGGCCTTGCTGTTCGCCGAGCTTGCGGCCGAGGCCGGTCTGCCGCCGGGCGTGTTGAACGTGGTGACCGGCGACGGTACGACTGGCGCTTTGCTCGTCGAGAGCCCCGGCGTCGACAAGATTGCCTTCACGGGTTCGACCGAGGTCGGGCGGCTGATCCGCCAATCGACCGCAGGCTCCGGCAAATCCCTGACACTCGAGCTCGGTGGCAAATCGCCATTCATCGTCTTCGACGATGCTGACATCGACGGTGCCGTGGAAGGCGTGGTCGATGCCATCTGGTTCAATCAGGGGCAGGTCTGCTGTGCCGGCTCGCGCCTGCTCTTGCAGGAGGGGATCGCGGAGACCTTCCGCAAGCGACTTGTCCGTCGCATGGAGACGCTTCGCGTCGGCATGCCGCTCGACAAGGCGATCGACATGGGCGCGGTGGTGGCGCCAGTCCAGCTCGAGCGGATCAAACTACTGGTCGAGACCGGGGTGAGGGAGGGCGCAGAGAAATATCAGGCGTCCGCCGCGATGCCCACGGAGGGATGTTTCTATCCGCCGACCCTGCTCTGGAACGTACATCCATCGTCGACGGTTGCGATGGAGGAGATCTTTGGCCCGGTTCTCGTGGCGATGACGTTCCGCACGCCGGACGAAGCTGTGATGCTCGCCAACAATACACGCTACGGCCTTGCCGCCAGCGTGTGGAGCGAAACGATCGGGTTGGCGCTGGACATCGCGCCGAAACTGCTGGCCGGCGTTGTCTGGGTCAACGCGACCAACCTGTTCGACGCAAGCGTCGGATTCGGTGGCTATCGCGAGTCCGGCTTCGGCCGCGAGGGTGGCCGTGAAGGCATGTATGAGTACCTCAAGCCGAAGGTATGGAGCGGGCGCAAGGCGAGGACCAAGGCATCGCCGCTGCCCGCTGCTTCCGACGCCGGCGCCGGATTTGGCGTGCCGCCGATCGATCGAACGGCCAAACTTTTCGTCGGTGGCAAGCAGGTGCGTCCCGACGGAAACTATTCGCGTGCTGTGCTGTCGCTAAACGGCCGGCATCTGGGCGAGGCGGGCGAAGGCAACCGCAAGGATATCCGCAATGCCGTGGCCGCGGCGCGCTCAGCCGAGTCGTGGACAAGGGCAACAGCGCACAATCGGGCTCAAATTCTGTACTATCTTGCCGAGAACCTGTCGGCACGCGACGACGAGTTTGCCCGACGCATCTCCGACATGACGGGGATATCAAGTACAAAGGCGCGCGCGGAAGTCGATGCGAGCATCGAGCGGCTGTTCAGCTATGGCGCCTGGGCCGACAAATTCGAGGGGACTGTCCATGCACCGCCGCTGCGTGGTGTGGCGCTCGCGATGCACGAGCCGATCGGCGTGGTTGGTGTTGCCTGTCCCGATGAGGCGCCGCTGCTTGCCTTCGTCAGTCTGGTCGCGCCGTTGGTAGCAATGGGTAACCGGGTCGTCGTTGTGCCGAGCGAGCGGCATCCGCTCGCCGCGACCGATTTCTATCAGGTGCTGGAGACGTCGGACGTGCCGGCGGGCGTCGTCAATATTGTCACGGGCGACCGCGACGGACTTGTGAAGGTTCTTGCCGAGCACGACGATGTCGACGCGGTCTGGGTTTTTGGATCGCAGGACGCCTCGACAGCAGCCGAACGGCTCTCGATCGGCAATCTCAAGCGCACGCTCGTCGATCATGGCCTCGCGCTCGATTGGTACGACAAGGCTGCCTGCGAAGGCCCGATCCTGCTGCGCCATGCCGTGCAGGTGAAGAACATATGGATCCCCTATGGAGACTAAGCGCCGCTTCTACGGCTGCTTCCTGTTCAGCAAGGGCGTTATCGGGTCGGACGCGGAGTGATGACATGAGCAAGAATGGTGTCGCAGTCCTTGGCGTTTTTGTCGTCGATCTGGCGTTCCGCGCCGGCAATATGCCTGCGATCGGCGAGACGATTGCCGGATCGGGATTTGCGATGGGACCCGGCGGCAAAGGATCGAACCAGGCCGTGGCGGCGGCGCGCGCCGGCGCCAGCGTGAGCTTCATCTCCCGGATTGGTAGCGACGCCTTCGGCGAGCTTGCGATCAAGACGTGGGAGGCCGAGGGAATCAAGCCGTGCGTGGCCAGGACCACGGAGGCGCCAACCGGCGCCGCGTTCATTTATGTCCACGAGACGCGCGGTGACAACGCGATCATCGTGGTGCCTGGAGCGGCCGGCGGCATCAGCCCGGTCGATGTCGACAAAGCGGCTGACGCTATCCGCGCCAGCCGCGTGTTCGTTACGCAGCTTGAACAGCCGGTGGATGCGGCGCGGCGAGGGCTCGAGATCGCGCGCGGCGCGGGAAGCATCACAGTGTTCAACCCAGCGCCTGCGATCAAGTTTGACAGCAGCCTGTTTGCTCTGTGCGACTACGTCGTCCCCAACGAAACCGAGGCTGAGGCGTTGACCGGAATTGCCGTGAGCGACCTTGCGGGCGCTCGCCGTGCTGGAGATGTGCTGCTGGCCAAGGGAGCCGGAACAGCGCTGATCACGCTCGGCGAACGCGGGGCGCTATTTCACGCGCCGGACCGCTCGCTGCACGTGCCGCCCTTTACCGCGGGCAACGTGGTCGAGACCACGGGCGCGGGCGATGCATTCGTCGGCGGTTTCGCGGCGGCGCTCGCGGACGGTGCGGATCCGCTCCAGGCCGCACGATTCGGCTCGGCGACGGCGGGGATTTCGGTGACGCGGGCCGGGACTGCGCCTGCCATGCCGCGACGTGCGGAGATCGAAGCATTGTTGGCGGGGTGATCTCCTCCATGATGCCCGCCGGTTTCATGGCGGCGGGCTCGCTATGTCCTAAGAGCGTCGACCGCGTGGGCGATGAGAATGCTCAAGCTGAGTACCATCAGGCAAACAATTGCGGCTTGAAATAACATCGGAGTGGTTTCTGTGGGGCCAAGGGTGAGCCGCTCATAAGCCTTCACATTTCGCCAGCATTTGGCCGCGGGAGCGGCGCCTTGGTGTTCATGTCGTTACAAGTCTGCAAGGTTTGAACGCTGGCCGGTCATTGCTGGCCTAATAATTTCGGTTGAGCTCATGATGCCAATACGCACAAGCATCGCCAAATTAGAGCAACACGCAACCCTTTCAAGCGGTCAGCCACTCCTGATTCGAGCAATCCCATAGGGCTGAAGTTCAAAGCCTCCCACCTTGCGGATGTAGGTGCGGCCGCTGTCGAGCCAGACGGGATCGCGCACGGCCGCTTCAAAGCTTCCTTGGTCGAGGACATCCAGACTGGCAGGGCCATCGAAGCCCTTGACCTTCAGGCGCTGAGTCTCGCTCGACAGGTTGGCAAGCCAAAGCACTTGCCCGGCCTTGTTGCGATGGGCAAGAGCGGAAAGCTTTGAAGGCGCAGACGAATCCGTATCGATGCGCCTTGCGCTGCTCGCAGGGGCAAGACCTGCAATCACATGGTAGACAGGGAGCAGTCGGCCGGCGCCGCCATCGAACCACGGTTGGGCATGGGCCAATTTGCGATAGATCATCCCTTGCGGGCCGGTGGCAGAGCCGAGGGCCACTGCGTCGACACCGGCTCTCGCGGCCGCCGACAGATAGCCAAGACTCCATGCGGCGGCGAAGAGCCCGCGCTGGCGCGGATCAATATCGGAGAGGCAGACCCGCCTATTGTCGGGGTTTGGCGCAACCGCTGCGCCATAGGGGTTGTCACGACATGGAATACTGGTCGGGCCAATGTGATAGGGCAGTTTGCCGATCATGGCGCGTGCTGAAGCGAAGATCCACGGAAGAGTCTCAAGCGTCTCCATGACGGAGATGTCGTCAGGCGCATGGACAATGGGACATCCGGTATGTGTGATGAAGTCAAACACGCCCTGAGGGGCGGGCTTGCGGTTCAATTCGGTGAAATAGGAAAGCATTCCACCACCAAGCATGGCATCGGGGAAGGAGGTTCGCGCTGCCGTCGCCATTTCCTCGTAGGTGGGGCCCCAGGGCCTCGGTGTGTTGGGCTGAAACGATTTGAGATCGTGCATCTGGGTGACAACTACGGACGCAGGTGTGAGCCCCGCGGCATTCACTGCGCTCGCGATCGCAGCCACTTCCTTATCGGCCGGCTCTCTGGCTGGCAGAATGATCTCAAGTGTGACGGGAGATCCCGTTTGCCTTGAAAGATCGCGGTAACAGGCGGCGGCTTCTTCCTGTCCTCGCCGGCGTCCGTCGATCTGACATACGAGTGATTGAGGCTTTGCCGCAGCGATCAGGTCCACGGCCTCGAGCGCGGCCGCGGCTTCCTCCATCGGCACGCCGAGGCCGATTTGCGGAATACGGCCCTTCGCGCCCGCAAGAGTTATCGTCGTATCGGCAGCGGAGGTCCTCGGTCTCGATTTCGGCGGTTTGCCTGAGATGGTGAGCGTGATTGACTGGCTGAAGCTCTTGCCTTTCTCCAGCGTGTACGGCCAGGGATCGAGCAGGGAGCACACATAGGTCTTGTAGGAAGCATCCATCCAGTTTCGATGGTCCTCCATCTCGAACTTGTTTCCCTCCATAAGAACGGTCATTGCAACGCCGGACAGCGGCTCGTGCTTAAGCGAGCGGATTTCAAAGATGGGCTGACCGGGGCTGATGAACTTCGGGAATTTGCGCCTCTCTTTCTTCCCATCCGTGTGCACGACTTCGACCGGGCGCCCCACCGTTCCCGCGAGCGGATGCAGCACCACAAACCCTGTGCGATTAGTGAGGAAGTCGGAAAGGGGCGTTCCTTCGGCCGAGAACTTCAGTGTCCCATTGCTGTTTGCGTCGATCTTGGCGGAATATCGGATCGCCTGATTTTGGTCCTTGCAAACGGCCTGATAGGTGATGGCAAACCCATCCTTGTTTTGGTGGACTTTCAGGTCTTCGATCGCCGGAGCATACGTGCCCCAGTCCTTGTCCCGCGCGATATAGGAAATTCCTCGCAAGATCTCGTCACCGTAATAGCGGATGTAGCGTAAGGCGCCGCTGTCGAACACAGCCGAGATGGGACCTGCGGTCAATTCGCGACGTTTGCCTTCGGGAGCTTCGGTTCCGAAGAGCTTGATTGCGCGGCTCGGCTTCCTCTGGGCCATGACGGCTCCCTCAAATGACCTTGTCAGTTTGTGGATCGATCAGAACGGCGCGGTTCATATCGATGTCGATACTGACCTGTTCGCCCGGCGCCGTGACCTCGTGAGCCGCAAATTCGGCGGTGATGCTGATGCCCCCGAGCGGCATGCTAACCTGCACCCGCGAGCCCGTCGGTTGGACGAGCTCTATAGTCGATGGCAACTGCACGTGACCTGGCGCAGCATTCGCGCTAGCCTTGGCGATGTGCTGGGGCCTGAGTCCCAAAATGGCTTGGCCGTTTGGCGCCTTTCGTCCGGTAGGCAGGGTCAGCTTGGTTCCGTCGCGAAGGGTCACCTCTCCGGTCTCGATCGTGGCCGGAAGGAAGTTCATCTTCGGGCTGCCGAGGAAGCCGGCCACGAAGCGCGTTGCCGGCCGCTCAAACAAATCGAGCGGCGTGCCGAGCTGTTCAATCTTGCCGTCGCGCAGCAGCGCGATGCGGTCAGCAAGCGTCATCGCCTCGATCTGGTCGTGGGTCACGTAGATGATGGTACGGCCGAGCTCCTGATGGAGCCGCTTGATTTCGACCCGCATGTCGTCGCGAAGCTGGGCATCGAGATTGCTCAGCGGTTCATCGAATAGAAAGAGCAGCGCGTCGCGCACGATCGCGCGGCCGATCGCGACGCGCTGGCGTTGGCCGCCAGAAAGCTCACGTGGAAATCGCTGGAGAAGTTGTGCAATGCCGAGCAAGTCGGCGGCACGCTTCACACGTTTGTCGATCTGGGGGGATGCAACTTTCCTCGCTCGCAAGCCAAATGCAATGTTTTCATAGACGTTGAGATAGGGATAGAGCGCGTAATTCTGAAACACCATCGCGATGTCGCGATCGCGTGGGCGTGCCCACGTCACATCCTTTCCGCCGATTTCAACTTTGCCGGCGCTCGCCTCCTCGAGGCCTGCGATAGTGCGAAGCAAGGTTGATTTGCCGCATCCCGACGGGCCTACCAGGACTGTGAATTCGCCCGAGGGCACCTCAAGATCGATTCCCTTGACGGCGTGGTATGTGCCGTAGTGCTTGTGGAGTCCGGTAATCTTCAGGTCCGACACGAGTTAACCCTTGACTGCGCCCATGGATATGCCGCGGACGAGATAGCGCTGCAGCGTTGCGACGGTGATGAATACGGGAATGGTCCCGAGCACCGACATCGCGGCGATCTTGGACCAGAAGTTCGACTGGCCTCCAAAGTAATGCGTGACCTGGACCGTGTAGGTCGTGACCTCGGTGCGCGTGAGAACCAGTGAAAACAGAAAGTCGTTCCAGGAAAAGACGAAGGTGAAGACGGCGGTGGCGAACAGCCCGGAGCGCGCCATCGGAAATACCACCTTCCACAGGACCTCCCAGCGGCTGCAGCCGTCGATGAGAGCGCTCTCTTCGAGCTCTAGTGGAATGTCCTCGATATAGCCCCGCATCATCCAGATCACATAGGGCAGGCCAAACGCGGTATAGAGGATGATGAGCCCGATATAGGTATCGACCCAGCCGAGCCAGACATAGAATAGGAAGACCGGAAATGCGATGGCCACGGGGGGCATCATGCGTTGCGAGATGATCCACACGGCGAGGTTCTCGCCGCCTGTCTTGAAACGTGCCAGTGAGTAGGCGGCGATAGTGCCGAAGATCATGGCAAAGAAGGTCGATACCGAAGCAAGTACCAGACTGTTGCCGACCGTTTTGGCATCGCCATCCTTGAACAGCACCGCATAATTGTTGAACTGGATGCTCTTGGGGTACCACACTGGTGGGAAAGCGAAGATCTCGCCTGGCGTCTTGAACGAAATCGCAAACAGCCAGTATATCGGAAAGACAAAGATAACGACGAGGAACGTCGCGATGAGATAGCGCCAGACCAGCTTCGTTTCCTTGCGACGATGAAACGGCAAGCCTTTCATTTTGCCAATCCCATGCGTCGAATGGCCCAGGTCACGATGACGGTGAGAAGCGCGATGACCAGAAACGCGATCGCCGCCGTGTAGCTCGACTCGAACTGCCTGAAGCCCTGAACGTAGGTATAGACCGAGATCGTCTCGGTCATTGTGCCGGGACCGCCCGCCGTGAGCGCCCAAATGATGTCGAAGATGCGAAAGAGGTCGAGGCCACGAATCAGAATGGCGATCGACATGACCGGAAAGATTGCGGGAAGGACCACATAGCGGAAGCTGCGCCAGAACCGCGCTCCGTCAATCTCCGCGGCCTCGGTCAACGAGCGATCGACATTCGAAAGGGCGGCAAGCAAGATCAGGAACATGAACGGCGTCCACTGCCAGATCTCACAGAAGATGATGGCGGGATAGACGAGGCTAGGATTGACCGTCCAAAGAGCCGGCACGGGGTGACCAGCGAACCAGCCGATGATCTGGTTGATCGGGCCATAACGGTTGTCGAACAGGAGCCGCCATGTGGCGCCGGCGACGATCGGCGAGATGATTGCCGGTAGCACCAGTAGCGAAACGAAAAGCTGCCGTCCGGGCATGTGGTCGAGGAACAGATAGGCCATGGCGAGGCCGAGGAGCAGTTCGATAGGAAGGGCTATGACCATGACAAGCACGGTGTGGAGGAGTGACTGCCATAGTCTCGCGTCATGAAAGAGCTGAACGTAGTTCACCAGTCCGGCAAAGGATGTGTCAGTCTCCAGCATGGTGACGCGCATGAAGCTGACCACCAGCGAGAAGATCAGTGGAAACAGGCCGATCAACAACAGCAGAAAGATGGCCGGCGAAATCAGCCAGTATCTGAAGTTGCGGTCGGGATGGGCGATGGCGGCCATGGCTGAAGTCGGGATACGTTCCGCTTTGGTCTCGTGCCGTCGTCGACAGCGGGCGGAGCCTCTCCCGCTGGAAGGCGGGAGAGGAGAGGAGAGCGGCATGCCTACATTTTCGGATAGGCGCCGGACTCGGCGGCCCAGGCCGCATAGACCATCTTCTGCTTGTCGACGCCGATTTTCTGGGTGATCTCGTCCCACTGGGTTGCCGCTGCATTGAGGATCGTCTTCGGATCGTCGCCCGCCCAGAGCTTTGAGATCGCCTGGCGCATGACCTCCTCATATTTATCGGTTTGTAGCAGCGACAGATCGAGAAGGCCCGTCTGCGATGCCTGTTTCAAGGCTGCCAGATAGTCCTTGGCGTTTGGCCACAGAGCGAGATAGCCAGGATCCGCATAGTGCGAGTCGCGGAACGGATCGCGTAGCGTATAGGGAAGCTGAACGCGCTGACGGCTCACATCTTCGCTGTTGAGCCATTGGATGAACAGATAGGCTGCATCCTTGTTCTTCGAGGTGGACGAAATCGACAAGGCAAAGCCGGCGGCGAGCTCGGGGTGTCCTCCCGGTGGCAAGGCATAGCCTACTTTGCCAGCTATGGTGGTTTTTGGGACCCAGTTGAGTGCCTCTTGGTCCGTACCATATCCCTCGGCCCAGCGCCCGTAGGGTGGCCAGGAAATCGTCATGGCCGACTGGCCTTGCAGGAAAGTCGCGAGATTCTCAACGAAGCCGAACTGCTCCACGCCGGGCGGCATGAATTTGTTCTCGTTGCGCATGGCAGTGAAGACTTTGACGCCAACATCAGAGTTGATCGTGGCCTTCATGGTGTCGGCATCGAAGAACTTGCCGCCCTCATTGCGGAAGCGTTCCTCGAACATGTACATGGCGTAAGGAGGCTGTCGGAAGAAGGAGGCGCCGTAGATACCTTTGTCCTTTAGGATGTCCGTAAGACCAGCTCCGACGACATCGAAATCCGCCCATGTCTTCGGCACCGCGAGGTCCTTGCCTGTCTTCTCCTTGAAAGCCTTCTGTACGGCTGGATCCTCGAAGAGGTCGCGCCGATAGTACATCAGGAACACGTCGCCATCGTCGGGGAAGCCGTAGATCTTGCCGCTCACTTTCATCTGGTTGTCGCGGTAGGTCGGCGCAATCGTCTGCAGCTCGGAGGCGTAACCGTATTTCTCGACATAGGGGTCAAGCACCTCAAGCGCCCCGGCTTGGGCAAGATCGGGCATCCAGGCAGGTATGACGTTGAGCGCGTCATAGGCGCCGGCTCCCGACTTGTAGTCCTGCATGATCTTGGTGAACATCTCGGCAGTTGCGACCTCGATCACCTTCACATCGATTCCGGTCAGCTCTTTCCACTTCGGACCTGAGAAGTGAGTGGGATCGAGCGACTGAAGTCCTGCCTCCCAGACGATCGTGATCGTACGTCCCTTGTATTGCTGGGCGGCCTTGACGGCGGTGTCGGCAGCCGAGGCGGCCCATGCCGGTCGTCCCATTGTCGCGACGAGGCCGGCGCCCAGACTGATCTTTCCGAAATCACGTCTATTGATCATCGTGTCCTCCCGTTCCTTGATTGACATTTCAAATGTCCCTCGCTCGTTTGCGGCGAGGAATTCTCAATTCTCAAATTGGCGGCGGTACTCCTCTAGTTTGCGCTGGAAATTCGGTTTCTCGAGTACCGCGCGATTGACGATACCGCGCGGGATTCGCCCTTGCTGAATGTCGAGCACAGCCCTGATATCGGCTGCACCATTTCCGGCGAAACACTGATCGGTCCAGCAAAGTGCATGAGGTGTCACGATGATGTTGTCGAGCGCGAACAGTGGATCGGACGGATCGGTCGGTTCCTGCTCGAATACATCGAGGGCCGCACCGGCAATCCGCCTGCTATTGAGGACGTCTGTGAGCGCTTTTTGATCGACGATTGGTCCGCGTGCGGTATTGATGAAGAAGGCGGTATTCTTCATCAGGGCGAGACGGTCGGCGTTCACGAGGTGGCGCGTCTCGGCCGTCAGTGGACAGTTCACCGTAACGATGTCGGCACGGGCGAACAAATCGTCGAGACCGACGAGCTCGACTCCCAGCGCGGCGGCCAGCTTGGTATCCGCAAGTGGGTCGTGCGCGATGAACCTCATGTCGAACGGCTTGGCGAGCCGGAACAACTCGGCCCCAATATTGCCGATGCCGATCGAACCCAGCACCTTGCCGACCAGGCCAAAGCCCATATGTCCGCCACGCGCGGCAAAACCCGGTGGCCCTTGTCGGGCAAGCCTGTCCTTGACCATCAGCTTTCCGGTGAGTGCCAGAATGAAGGTCATGATCGACACAGCGACAGGGCGGCGTACGCCGTCCGGCGTGATCGCCAACGCAATGTCCGCGGCGGTACAGGTTGGCACATCCACGGTGTCATAGCCGACGCCGAAGCGGGCTATGATGCTGAGCCTGCCGTTTTTGGGGGCGCTCCCGGGCGCAAAGCGGTGAGCCAGCAGGATGAGTGCGTCGAAGTCTTCAAGATCGCTGCTGCGCAGAGGGTTGGCGTCATCCAAATACGTCATTTCCACACCGCGGGCCTCCAGCAGAGGCTTCAGATCGAAATCGGGGTAGACGGCGGAGCCGTCGGCCTTCCTGAAATCGCCTGAAAGGGCAACACGGAATGGCGCGTTCATGGCATGCATCCCTTCCGCAAGGTGGTGATTGCGGCCGTCAGCGCATCCCGGAGCACCCAAACGTCGCCAGAATAGCAGCAAAAATCGAAGCCCTGCTTGTAGAGCGCTATGCCGACCTCGGTCGTCGGTACCAGGCGGCCCAGTGCCTTCTTGTGCTTCTTGGCGGCCGCAATCGTCTGCTCGACCGCCTTCAGAAATTTCGGATGGTCGAACTGGCCGGGGATGCCAAGCGATACTGACAAGTCGAAATGGCCGATCCACAGGCAGTCGACGCCATCGACAGCAGCAATCCCGTCGGCATTTTCGGCGCCTTCAGCGGTCTCGATCTGGCAGAACAGCGTTGTCCGCTCGTTGGCAGCCGCAAGCTTCTCGGGCACCGGGCCTTGCCCATAGGCATCATGCGCAATACTCAAGGCAACGCCACGTCGCCCATCCGGATAGTATTTCATGCAATTGACGACGGCCTCCGCTTCTGCGGCAGTACTGACCATCGGGATCATGATTCCTTCCGCGCCCGCGTCGCAGGCGCGCGCGATATGGTGATATTCCTTTGATGGCACGCGGACGATGGCCGGCAACCCTGCGGCTTCAAAGTAGCGCGCAGAACTCTTGACGGTTTCGAAGCCGAAGCCCGAATGCTCCAGGTCGAAAAGCGCGAAATCGCAGCCCGCTTGTTTGAGGATATGGCCGATTCCCGGAGTGGCAAACTCGACGATGAAATGACCAAGCTTGGCCTCTGGCGTGCGGGTCATTTGCTTGAGTCCGGCACGAGCCATTGTTCATCCTCCCGTTTGGTCTGTTGTTCGATCCCTTGAAGTGGAGATCAAACCCAGTCGACGTTCTTGTTCATGATCAGGTCGGCGCTAGTCCTGTCGACAAACCATTCATTTGCCCGCCCTCCGGACCTTCCAGTAGAGCTTGCCAACCTGATCGAGGTGCGAGCGCATGCGGGCGTCGGCAAGTTCCGGATCGTGTGCCTTGATCGCTTCGAAGATCGCGACATGCGCGTCGAAGGCGACCCGGTTCTGGCTGGGATAGCTGAGCGTCACACGTCTCTGGTCGACGAGCCAATCGATGATGGCTCGGTGCATGACCACATAGATGGGATTCTTGGGGATCGTAGCGATCGCGTAGTGAAATGTGATATCCGAGTCCTCAAAGCGTTGGACGTCGCCAATGGACTTGTAGTTCGCGTCAAGCGCATCGCTCAGGTAGCGGATATCTTTTGCTGTGGCGTTGCGTGCAGCATCACGTGCCAGGCCGGTCTCAAAGAGGGCGCGCGCATCCTGGAAATGACGGATGCCGTTGTCATCGGAGAGCAGATATTTTGCACTGCTCGACAGCGACGTCATAACGACTTCAGCACTCGGCGCTGTGACCCGTGCCCGCGACCCCGCCCGAAGATCAACGAGCCCCGTGCGCTGCAGATGAAACAGTGCCTCGCGGATGGCTGTCCGGCCAACGCCAAACTCCGCCATGAGCTGACGTTCTGATGGCAGCTCGGCGCCGGCCACCAATTCCCGATCGCGTATCCTCTGCTCGAGGATATCGACGACCTGCTCAAAGAGACGCGATCGTTTGAGCTGAGGGGACATTGGTATACCTAGTATACCAGGGTACGCTAGGTCCTGCTGATGCCACTGTCAATAAGCGCCATGATGGACGGGACGTAAGGTGGTCTTGGCTGACGTCCACCTACGGAAGATTATAACTTAGGGCCTCTTTGCCCTGCTCTCCGGAAACGACGCGTCTTAAGCGGCATAAAAATCGAGAGGACACGCTCATGCAGTGGCTCAAGGAAACCTTTCATGTCGACAAACCGATCATCGCCATGTGCCACTTGCAGGCATTGCCCGGCGATCCCGGATACGATGCGGCCGGCGGCATGAGCAGAGTGGTCGAAATGGCCCTTGCCGATCTCGACCACCTTCAGAACGGCGGTGCCGACGCTGTAATGTTTTCCAACGAGTTCAGCCTGCCTTATCTGACCAAGGTGCGTCCCGAAACCACCGTGGCGATGGCACGCGTCATCGGTGAGCTCATGCGCTTCATCAAGGTACCGTTTGGCGTCAACGTCTTGTGGGATCCCATTGCCTCGATCGATCTTGCGGCCGCCACCGGAGCAAGCTTCATCCGTGAGATCATGAGCGGGGTCTACGCCAGCGATTTCGGGCTGTGGAATACCAATGTCGGTGAAATAGCGCGCCACAAGGCAAGGCTGGCCCCGAAGCTCAGGCTTCTGTTCAACATCGTGCCCGAAGCCGCTGCCTATCTGGGCAATCGCTCGATTGCGGATATCGCCCGCTCGACCGCCTTCAACAACCGGCCCGACGCCATCTGCGTGTCCGGCCTCACCGCTGGCGCCGAAACAGACACCCAGGTCCTTTCCACGGTCAAAGCGGCCGTGCCGGGCACAGCCGTGCTTTGCAACACGGGTTGCCGGATCGACAATATCGAACGCCAGCTCGCCGTTTCGGACGGGGCAGTCGTGGGATCGACATTCAAAGTCGACGGCATCTTCGAAAATCCGGTCGATCCAGCGCGTGTTCAGGCCTTCATGGACAAGGTCAAAGCGATCCGCTCTGCCTTGCCCGCGGTCGCATAAGAAATGTCGCCGGGTCCGGCAGCCCACGGCGCCGGCTCGATCCAGATCTGATGAACAGCAAAGGTCCGGTACCGGACCAGATTGGACCAAAGTGACGATTGACCAACGCAGCCTCACTCGCATCGAGGCATGGACCAAAGAGCTCTGCCTGATACCTGGTCTTTCCGGCTACGAAGATCCGGTAAGCGACTACATCCGGGCCGCCTTTATCGACCCCCGCGTCGAGAGCCACGGCGATGCGTTCGGGAATTTGACCCTCACGGTGAAGGGGACAGACTCCGCAGCTCCATCGGTGATGGTCTTCGCCCACACCGATCAGCTTGGCCTCTTGGTACGACGGATTGAAGCGAACGGTTTCGTTCGGGTGGAACGGCTCGGGGGCGTGCCCGAACGGGTGCTGCCGGGCTTGCGATTGGTGATCATGAGCAAGCATGGCAGGCAGATCCCCTGCGTCGTCGGCATCAAGGCGCACCATGCCACGCCGCAAGACGAAAAGGGCCAGGTGCTCGGCTATGACAAGCTCTTCCTCGATCTCGGCGCCAGATCGGCAGAAGAGGTGCGCGCCCTCGGCGTCGACATCGGTGCGCCAGTCACCTACTGGCCCGCTTTCGAACGATTGGCCGGCACACGCGTGTCCGGAACGGCAATCGACGACCGTGCCGGTTGTGCCGCGCTGATGGACCTTGTGCAAAGGCTTTTGGATGAACCGGTTCCAGCTACGCTGCATGCGGTTTTTTCGGTGCAAGAGGAGTTCAACCTGCGCGGCGCCATGCTTGCGGCCGGGCGTCTCAGGCCAGATGCGGCCATTTCGATCGACATCATGGTCGCCTCCGATACGCCTGATCTCGCGGAGCGCGGCGAACTGCAGCTTGGCGGCGGTCCGGCGCTTGGCCTCTACAGCTTCCACGGGCGCGGCACGCTCAATGGTACGCTTGCCCATCCTGCGCTCCTCAATCATCTTGTGGAGACAGCTAGCCGCGTCGGCATGCCCATCCAGCGCAGCGCTCATACCGGCTGCCTCACGGATTCCTCCTACGTTCAGCTCGTGGGCGAAGGAATTCCCTCCATCGATATTGGCTATCCGACACGCTACACGCATGCGCCGATCGAAACCTGCGACCTTGCCGATCTTGAACAGATAGCGGCACTGCTTGCACTGGCTCTGCGCGATATGAAAGCAGGCTTCTCCTTCAAACGGAGGAGATATTCATGCGGCACCTCCTAGGCATCGATATTGGCAGTTATTCCAGCAAAGGCGTCCTGCTTGATGAGTCCGGTACTATTCGGGCAACAGCGCAGCGCAAGCACGACATGCGAGTGCCGGGGCCAGGACTCGCTGAACATGACGCCCTGCAGGATTGGTGGGATGGCTTTCGCGCGCTGAGCCAGCGCCTGATCCTGGACAGTGGGATCAATCCGGCTGCGGTTGCCGCGGTCGGGTGCAGCGGGATTGGCCCCTGTGCGCTGCCTGTGACTGAAGCCGGTAAGCCCCTACGCCCAGCGATCCTGTATGGCGTAGATACACGCGCCGAAGCCGAAATCGAAGAGCTCAATGCTGAACTCGGCGCACCGGCCGTGCTGGCCCGAACCGGCAATCCGCTGACGACACAGTCTGTCGGTCCGAAGGTCCGATGGCTTGCAAAGCATGAGCCTGACACTTTCCGCAAAACTGGGCGGATCGTCGGCTGTCCTACCTTTATCGTTCACCGATTGACAGGACGGTGGGTCGTCGATCACTACGGCGCGTCCTGCTACACGCCGTTCTATGACCTTGCCGCCAAAGGTTGGCATGACGAGACGATCGAACGGATTTGCCCGGTCGACTGGCTACCTCAAATCGCCTGGACAACGGAGATTGTCGGCCATGTGAGCACTGAAGCCGCAGCGGAAACTGGGCTCGCCGCTGGCACGGCTGTGATCGCTGGCACCATCGATGCGGCAAGCGAAGCGATCAGCGTCGGCGTGCAAAAGCCGGGTGACTTGATGATCATGTACGGCACTACGGCCTTCTTCATCCAGGTCAATGCCGAACTCGTCGTCGACCCCCGTTTCTGGGCTGCGCCGTTTCTGTTCGAGAACACCTGGAGTGTCATGGGCGGTCTTGCGACTGGTGGCGGTCTAACCCAGTGGTTTCGCAAGGAAATGACTGGACTCTCCGACGAGGATGCATCCTTCCAGACGCTGATGGAAGAGGCGCTCAAAAGCCCGCCGGGCGCCAACGGCATTTTGATGCTTCCGTATTTCAGTGGTGAGCGAACACCAATCAACGATCCGCAAGCCAAGGGACTGATCTTCGGCCTGACGCTCGCGCACCACCGCGGCGATGTCTATCGTGCGCTGATCGAGGGAATTGGCCACGCAACCCGGCATAATCTCGACAGCTTTGCCGAAATGCAGCCGGCTCGAAGTATTTATGCGACCGGAGGCGGCGTACAGAATCCTCTGTGGACACAATGCGTCAGCGACATTGCAGGCATACGTCAGAACGTGCGCCGGCACACGGTGGGTGCGGCGCTCGGATCTGCCTTTCTCGCAGGAATAGGCAGCGGGATCTTCGTGCCGGAGGATATCGATCGCATTAACCCGATTGTGTCGCAAATCGCACCGAATGAGGCCAACCGCAACCGCTACGAGGTCGATCATGCCGCTTTCAAAGCGCTTTACGTCAACAACAGAGGCATGATGCGACGGTCCACGGCAAGCTAGTCGATGGGACCGGAGGCAGCTGGCGTGGCTATCACGAGCGTGGCCGATCGTTTCAAGGACGCGCAACCAGCAATGGCTGCACGTTTTCGCCACCTGCCATCAGGGGATTCGACGGCTCGAAATGCTCACGCAGCTCTCGCCTCCTGACGAGCGCGCGCGCACTGGCAAATGCATCTTTCAGACTTTCGGCTCGACGGAGCGCGACGTTGAAGAAGGCGTCACCGAAATAAGTCCACTTCGCCTTGTCCTCACAGCCGAACGACGGATGATCGGCGTCGGCCGCTGTAATGACCAAGACATCGGGATTCGCGAGACGAGGGATGAAGACTCCAGAGTAGCAGGCTGAGATAATTACCACCTTGTGGCGCACGCCGGTCTTTCCAAGCATCTCGGCGAGACGGGATGGCGTAAGCGTTTGCCCAAGCCGCCCAGCCTTGATTGCAAGGCCGTCGGGCGAGCCATGCGAAGTGAGAATCAAGAACAACACGTCTTTCTGGGCGTCCAGGCGGCCGGCCGCGACCTGCAACGACCTGGCCAGCGTTTCGACAGTAGCGCTGCCACCTTTCTTCGAATTGTACTGCACCTCGATCGGGCCAACTTCGAAACGATCGGCGACGACCTGGGCTGCACCGGTCGCCTCGCTTCGAAACACGTCTTGATCGCCGAAAAGGCCAAAGGACACCACGCCGACCTTGTGGGCACCCTCGATGGCGTGCGCGGTCGAAACCGACAGCGTGACGACCAAGGCAAAAGCAACGAGCAGCGCGCCAAGCGGCCAACGGCGCTGAAACGACGTGGGTTTTCGCATGTACCACCAAAATCTGCGGTCTAGAGTGACGGTCAAGTCGCGAACGATGATGTAGCGCGATGCTTAGGCGCACCGCAGCAAGAAACACATTCCGGAGTTGCCTTTCGTTGGAGTTTTTGGTTGCAACCGACAAGGTATAGTCGGTTCGATGCTGTGCATCGCACTCACAAAAAATGAGCGGCACGTTGGATTTGCGATGTGCTCTGCGTTGAAACCCGTCAGTCGCAGGGCGGCTGCAGATTGAGCTGCCGCAGAAGGGGGGCGAGCCCATCTGAACTGCAGTTTTTCACTTCGGTCACCTGCTTTGGCTTTTCGATCGGACGTGTCTGTGGCCTCTTGGCCTCAGCGGTACCGCGGTTTTGGATCTTGTTTCTAGAAGCCGTCGGATCGTGCCAGTGACGAGGAATAAACTCAGGCAGCTTTCGATCCACCTTGGGTTCGGCGGCCAGCGGCGGAGCAGCAGCGATTTGGGGTGTCGGTACCGCCGGCTCATCCGCCTCGACAGTGACATTCTGACCGATTGCTTCGGTGTGGACCGGAAGCCGATCGCTTTTATTACCGCTGACCACCGGAAAATCCGACGCCATGCCAACTTTGGTAGCGGGTGCGGGCGCACGGCTGGGGCCGAGCGGGGAAACCACGCCAACCACGCATATGATGCAAACGGCAATAATCCTGATCATGCCGGTTTGTCCCGAGCGTCGCACGACTTAAGCGTTGCGTCGGAATCAGCCTAGAATAAGACTAAACGCTCCTCGCAATGGAGCGCCCCACATTGCGGGCGTCGTGGCCGTGCCGAACTTGCTGGTGGCGGCCTGCTGAAATCTATCGAGTGTTGCAGCCAAGCAATTCCCAAAATCACATTGTTGCCCCAATATAGACACTGGCCGGTCAGGATTCGACCAGCGGAGACTGGCTAGGCCCGGCACACGTTTCGGCGGGGGCAGTGTGCCGGGCCGCCGATATGGGCAAATTGTGGCGGGCAAATTCGATGAAATCCATCGGACGGCTGCGTTGGGCGGTAGATAACGACCGCAAGGACCTCGCAAACCATGAGGCAAGCGAACGTTCGCATCGCGAGAGCGACGGTGAACAGGAGTCATTGGCCGAGCGCATTCTGAAAAATCTCGCGCTGATCCGTGCGCATGAGGCCAAGACAGACTAGAAGCGCTGGGCCCGCGGCGTTGGCCGTCGATAAGGCTTTGGTCCGATCGCTCCCATTCGCGCATGGAACCGGCCGCCGGATGGATTTGTCCGTTCTGGTGTTGCTGGGCTATGGGCCCTCAAACCGCGCTAGCGACGTCTTGCTTTTTCTCTCCGCGGGCGACAACTGCGTGACTCGGTAACGACCGATTTCGCCGAACAGCACCCAGCGGGATCTGCGTCAAAGTCTTTGTCAGTCGCCGCCACCAGGCCGGCCCTACAGGCGACAGTGTTCCCTCCAGGAGGGCGGCTTTCTCTCGGGCTGCAGTAGCTTCACTGTTTGCTTTCAGCAACTCCGCCAGAAGCTTGCTCGTGCGATCGCACTCTTTTTCGAAGTCCGCCCGGTGACCGCCGGCGATTACCTTCATCTCCATGAGATCCGCCTGCAAAGTCGCGATGTGTTCCTTTAGGGCGCCGACCACCTGGTCACCGGCCGGGGGCTGGGGTACGCGCGTGATGGGAGAATGATTGATCTCGCTGAGGTCGACCTGTACCAAGGTCTTACCATCGTTCGAACGGGAGCGCGGCAATCGATGTCGCTTGACGAGCGCTCTTGCTGCTTCCGAGGAAATTTTCAGCCTTTCGCCCAGCTCGGCGTAAGTCAGCATATCGACGGGCATGGGTGTTTGCTCCCGTTTGATCGGACGGTCGCCACCCAGACCAGCGGAAGATGCCAACGATAGGTTAAGGGTTGGTTTACTATTATTGGGGCTCGGTACGGCTCAAGTCGCGGCGGAGGAGTTTTTGCTCTCCGCTGTTGTGGGACCTCTTTAGCTCTCACAAGCGTCCTGGCGAACTGCCTGCCGCCATCTTGCGATCCGCCCACCCCTTGATGTCGGCGACCGTCAGTGCCTTGAGGAAGGGATTGGCGTTGACCAGCTTGTCGCGTGTGGTCCGACCTGTCGCGTCAGCGGCTGCCATAAGGGAAGCCGCATCGGCACTTTCCGCGCCGGACAATAGCGCGACGGCGCCCGCCGGTCCCGCGAAATGAGCGAGGTAGAGAGAACCGGCCGTGATCGGCAGACCGCGCTTGTTGAGGATCGCGGCATATTCCTCGACCAGTCGCGTGGCGATGTCTCGCGCAAGCTTGGGATCTCGCCGCAGGTCCAACACCTCCTTGTCGCTGCGCCCCTGGATCAGATCGCGTCGGTGCTTTCGAACTGCTTCGAGCCACGTATCATCGAGAAACTGGGCAGCACCGGTGGCACTCGACCGCTTGTTGCTGGCATTCGAGTCACCATTGGACTCGGCGACGATAATGCGCTCGACCAATGCCTTTGCGGCCGTCTTGTCGACCAATCTCCCGTTCAAATGCGCGTCGCGAAACAGGATGAAACTTGCGACGAAAGCGAGGCCGATGGCCACTCCAAGAGCAATCGTGATGGATTCCGCCGACAGCCAGTCCCGCGCGGCGACAACGTACGCGCGCTCGTCCGGGCGAGGGGGACGGATTTCGTCGAGGCGGCGTGTTTGCTCTGACCCATGCCCGAGGCACCCAGCGTTGCCGTCGGCCACCTCATTGCACGGGAATCCTTGCGCTAGGTCTGACATCGCGTTGGTAGGTTCAATGCCCGTAGCAGGCCGTCGAAGACACCTGGTGGGCAGGATTTGAGCTCCGCGACCGGTTCGGCGCGGTCGAGTTTCACAGTTGCCTTGGAAGTTCGCTGCTCAGGCCGAGCTCTGGGCAGCACGACCACGGATTTTCCTCCGTGTGCGCTCCGTTGCCCGACGATCTTCGCGGGCTCTCGTGCAACGATTGAGGTTGGATCCGGTGGGGGCATCACTTCGCCCGACGGGATCGGCTGCGGTGGCGCTTCAAGCATGTGCGGGATTTCGAGACGGTCCGCCGTCGTCAGCGTATCGTATGGGCCAACGGCCGCCCGAGCAGGCGGATCGTTCACAGGCTTTGTCGTGCGCGGTGGTGTCTTGAGCTCCATCACCGCGAGTGTACCCAGGCCAAAAAGGATGAGAGCCACTCTCATCTGATTTCACGCTGTCCGAGGAGGAAGCCTCGCTCAAAGCCCGCCGGAAATGAGCTCGCGAAAAATTGGAGACGATTGCAGAGATCCAATGAGGCGGCTTAGCGGCAGAAATGAACTCGCCGGGATGGATACGGGACAAGATCAGAGTCAGGGTTAACGCGGATTGGCGAACGAAGCACGGAGGCGTTTCGTCATCCGGAGATCGCGTTCGCGATTACATCAGAATGAACGTGATGGCGCCCGTGGGACCGGGTTGCTCGCGCCTGGTCATGGGGTGGTCGCCATAGGCGGTGACCGGGCGATCAGACAACTTGCGGTATGACCGTTATTCCTCAAGATCGACATATAGCCGAAGCCTGAGGACGATATCGGACAAAGCCTGTCCAAGAGGGATTTCGGAAAGCCATCTCCTTTGCGAGGCTCACCAAGGACGAGGGGCGGCAATCGCCACAGCAGGATGCCGCGCCGGCTTTTCATCAGTGCCGGCGGCGGATGCGATCGGTTGTGATGGCGGTGGTTTAGGAATCGCTGCACGAAACGGCGAAGCTTTCGCAGATTGAAGCAAAGGCCCGTTTCGCCTCAGCATCCTCGAAGTAAAAGCGCGTTCCGATATCGGCTCGCTCGATCCACCAATCAAGCTTGCTTCCCCGTGCAATACGGGAAGCCTCTGCGCGCAGTAGATCCAGCTGCCTGCCATAAGCTCGTACGACTAAGCAATTTGTTTTGACCATGGAAATCGCCTCAGAATTAAAGTCAAACAACAATGGATAGTGCCGTTGCTTTCTTAAAAATGGTCACTATGCAATTTGTGCCAGGAAGGGAAAGGAGCATCACCTCCTACTTGGGCGAGGCCTTGCGGATCGCTCAATCAGGCAGAGATCGACAAGATGGAGGCCAATTGACGGCCCGAGCGACGGACGTTCATGACTGCGTAAGAGCCGTCGTCCCAAATCCGCGCAGTCATTCTCCGCTCTTCGGTTCGGGCTTGTTGAGAAAGTGAAGTGCAGTATTGATCTGCTCAAGCTGACCTTCGATTTTGTCTCGCTCGTCAGCGGCGCTAGTCTTTCTAAGCTGGTCAACAAGCGCTTGCTTCCGCGAAAGCAAATTCTTTATGACTGTCGTCACCATTCCCCGCTTTCATGAATGCAGTTGAAAAGGCCGCAGGCCCACCCCTTCCTGCGGCCATCCGGGAAAATTGACTGTCGATAAATCGCTACTTCCAGCCCCGGTTATGATGACGATTCCACAATTTTGTTCTGAGGTTGACTCCTGAATGCATGTTCCCGCGTGGAACAAAAGAAGTGTGGCGCCGACGCGACAGCGTAAAACGCGAAGTCAACAGAAACGGGAAAGCTAGGCGCCCGACATCGGCGTCGAGTCCGCATTAAAGAACCCTTAGCTCCGGGGGCCTCAAGACCGACTTAAGGATTTTCAGAGATACCAGCCAGGCGGGCAAGACTTGTTTTCGGGGGACACGGGGTGGTCATCGAATTGAGACAGCTGCTGTTGCGCGGAGCAATTAGCCTCACGGTATGCGTCTTGGTCGCGGCCTTCGTCGCTGGCTTGTTGTCAGTACTGGCCGACCATCTCGGGCCGAGTGCACAAGCGACCGAGGCGTGCAAGGCCGCCCAATGCGTGCCGAAGGCTAAGGGCGGTGCTCCGAACCTGACCGCGCCAAAATCGCGGACGACCCATTAGCCGGCTCACGAACGATAGCGGCCATGAAGCGCACTCGAACACCCGCACTCTCAGCAACCGCGCAATCAGGTACGCATCGCGTCGATCACGTGAGCAATGAGGACCGCCACGCTTAAGGCAACGACAAAAGCGAACATCCAGGCGAGCAAAACATCCACCTCCTCGCGGGAGTGAATGCGCTCATTCCTGCACAGTCAAAAACCATCCTCAAGGAACCGCAATTTCCGCGTTCGGTTGAGGATTGTCGGCAACAAATGTGTCCGCTGTCGGCCTTATCGGCAGAACGCCAAAAAGAGGAGCGCCGCGACCAGGCAGGCGGTGAGGGATAACAAATAAACGCCCACAGCTAACCCCCGACTCATCATGCAGAGATTAGACGGCATTTTGGGCTTTCAAATGCCTTTTGCCATTTTTTCCCAAGGGAATGCGGCTCTGGCCGTGAATCCCGCATCCTGTTGCTGCATGATACCGGCGTGCTCGCGGCAACGACGGCGTTCGGAAAGACGATCTTAGCCATCCGGATGCTGGCCGAACGCGGGCGGAATACTTTGGTGCTCGTCCATCGCCGTCAGCTCATGGATCAATGGATCGAGAGGCTTGCCGCGTTCTCAAATATGCCGCGTGAGGCGATCGGCATGATTGGCGGCGGCCACCACAAACCGAAAGGTCTGGTCGACGTCGCCTTGATTCAGAGCTAGTTGGGCGTGGCCAAAACACTGTGTCGAGGAGCGGTGCTGCACGGGCATTATGGTACTGCCGTGCAGTACCGGGCAGGGTCGAAATAGGCGAAAATAATCGGGTGATCAGATCAAGCCGTTGAAAAGAAAGGAAAATGCTTTAGCTCTAGCGCTTCAGATTTTCCCTCGGATCAAAAGTCGATTGGACCGGTAGAGGTTATAAACATTAATGAAAACAATATGTTAGATCGTGGATTTTCCGTTGCGCCCATGATGGATTGGACTGACCGGCATTGCCGGGTGTTCCACCGTCATCTGACGCGGCGGGCGCTGCTTTATACGGAGATGCTGACGACCGGCGCGGTCATCCATGGCGACCGGGCGCGGCTCTTGGCGTTCGATGCGCGCGAGCATCCGGTGGCTCTCCAGCTTGGCGGGTCGGATCCGCGCGAACTTGCTCTCGCGGCGCAGATCGGCGCCGACTTCGGCTATGACGAGATCAACCTCAACGTCGGCTGCCCGTCCGACCGGGTAAAGGATGGCCGCTTCGGCGCGTGCCTGATGGCCGAGCCCGAACTGGTGGCTTCGTGCGTGGATGCGATGAAGCGCGTCGTGCGCGTGCCCGTGACGGTGAAGTGCCGCATCGGCATCGATGATCAGGATCCGGAAGTCGCTCTTGATGCCCTGGCGCGCGCAGTGGTCGCGGCGGGTTCTGATGCGCTGATCGTGCATGCCCGAAAGGCCTGGCTCAACGGCCTGTCGCCAAAAGAGAACCGCGACATCCCGCCGCTCGATTACGATCGTGTCTATCGTCTCAAGCGGGCAATGCCCAACGTGCCCATCATCATCAACGGGGGAATCGCGGGCATCGATGAGGCGAGAGCCCATCTCGCCCACGTTGATGGCGTGATGCTGGGGCGCGCCGCCTATCACGATCCGTGGCGGCTGCTTGCGGTCGATCCGGAGTTCTTCGGTGAGGCCGCACCGCACGCGACGATGCAGGCCGCATTCGAAGCCATGATGCCCTACATCGCCGAGCAGCTTGCGCGCGGGATGCGGCTGCACGCCATCACCAGGCATTTCGTCGGTGCGTTTCATGCCGTGCCTGGCGCGCGTGCCTTCCGCCGCCATCTTGCCGAGCATGGCGTGAGGCCAGGGGCCGGACTCGACGTCCTTCGTGATGCGATCGCGCGTGTTGGCGATCGCGCGGTGGCGGAAGCCGCGGAATAGCGACACCCTCTGAATGTTGAAAGCGAAGAGCCGGATCGGCGATCCGGCTCTTCGTCGTTCGGCGGATCAGCGGAACAGGTCGAAATGGTAGTTCACGCCGACGCGGGCGCTGTGGAATTTCGCGGCATTCCAGTCCTGCAGATCGTCGTGCTTGAAGTCGGTGTAGAGATATTCGGCCTTGGCCGACCATTTGGGCAGAAATGCCCATTCGACGCCGCCGCCCGCGGTCCAGCCCATCTTCATCTTGTTGATCGGGCCGTCCTTCAACTCGCCAGTCGCAAGACCCGCGGTCCCAAAGAACAGCAGCCGCGAGTCCATCGTCGCGATGCCGGCGCGGGCTCGACCCGTCATATACCAGGGCACGCTGACGGCGGCGCTGTTGAGCGCGTCGTGATTCTTGATATCGCCGCCCTCGAAGTCGTTCTCGATGCCGACCACGAACATCGGCGAGAGCTGGTAGTTATAGCCGATCTGCACGCCGCTGGTGGCGCCCTTGACCTTGCCGCCGCTCGTGCCCACGAGGTTGTTGTAGGCATCGTCGCCGCTCGTGGCATAGCCGGCGTTGAAGCCGGCATAGAGGCCGGTCCACGAATAGGCCGGCGTCGGCGCCGTGTAGGCGGAGGCGGGCGCGGCATAGCGCGCCGAAAGGTCGGCGGCGCTCGCGCCGCCTGCGGTCAGCACGACGGCAAAGGGCAGGGCGCAAATCGTGCGACGTGGTGCGGCTCTGGCAGTCATAACTCTCAATCTCCCACTGGGCCGCGTCACGAACGCAGCATTATCCAAACCCCGATCCGGGATGGGTTTCGTTATAAACCGACCAGACGGTTTGTAAATAGCCGGAAATGCCACACCCACGATCTTTCGGGCGTCGGGCCGCGTCGCTTGGGTCTAGGGATATCCGTGCAGCATCAGGCGGTCGGCGCGGACTTCCCAGCGCTCGAGTCGGTCGAGGAAGGTCATGCCGAGCAGGTTGGTCTTCATCGTGCCGTGCGGCACCACCAGTGCAGGCACCGAGCGCTCGACGAGCTTGCCGATCGCGAGCCGGTCCAGCGTCAGGCGCGCCGCCTTGGTGCGGCCACCGGCAGTTTCGACGTCAACGTCATAGTCGAGCAGTTCCAGCGGGAGGCCCGCTGCCTTTGCGGTCTCGTAGGTGAGCACGACGGAGGTCGCGCCGGTGTCGACCACCATTGGTGCGGGCACGCCGTTGATCCGCGCCTGCAGCGCGAATTCGCCGCCGCGGCTGCGCTGGACCTCGACGGCGCGCGTCTTCAGGCTGGTGCGGTGGCGCATGAGATCGGAGACGGTGTCGCTGGCCCGAGCGACCTGCTCGGGATCCCTGTAGGCGACCACGGCGCCCGCGGTCGCGGTCAACAGCAACAGCACCAGGAAGAGGCGGCTCATCGCGCGCCTCCGTTTCTCGGCGTCAGGCGGATTTCGGCGCTGAACCGATCGCTGAAAGTCCCGCATCCGCCATACGCGCCGGAAGCTGCGCCATGAGCGCGAGCCGTTCGGCACGCTCCATGGCGTGCCAGCGCACGATTTCCGGCAGCGTGCGGCCGCAGCCGAAGCAGAGCTTTGTCTTGGGGTCGATCATGCAGACGGCGACGCACGGTGTGTCTTTGCTCATTCCCGCATAGTGAAGGATCGCTGGGCAGTTCTGCAAGCATCTCTCAGGAGCCCGTGCCTGCACTCATGATCGGCTTGTGGCGCGGCCGCCGTCTCTCGTCCGTGACACCGGAGCCGTCGGGCTGCAGCGGCGGAGCTTCTTCCGTCATCGGCGCAAGCGCGCTCATCACGCGCTCCGGGGGGAAGGTGACGATCACCTCGGTGCCGATGCGCAGTTTCGATTTCAGCGTGAACGTGCCACCGTGCATGTCGATGAGGTTCTTGGCGATGGGAAGGCCGAGGCCTGCGCCCTGTTCGGCCGACTTGATCGAGTTCGAGCCTTGGCCGAAGGAGGCGAGCACGACCGGGATTTCGTCTTCGGGAATGCCCGAGCCGGTATCCCTCACCGAGAGATATTGCCCGCCCGAAGCGGTCCAGCCGACTTTCAGCCAGATCTCGCCGCCCTGCGGGGTGAACTTGATCGAGTTGGACAACAGATTGAGCACGACCTGGCGGATCGCGCGCTCGTCGGCCCACAGCCGCGGCATCGCCTGCTCATAGACCTCGTGGATGGTGATGCCGCGGCTCGATGCGCGCAGTTTCATCAAATGATGGCAGTCGGCGACGATGCCCACCAGCGACACCGCTTCCTCGTTCAGCTCGTAACGGCCGGCCTCGATCCGGGACAGGTCGAGGATCTCGTTGATGAGATTGAGCAGATGTACGCCGGAATTATGGATGTCGGCGGAATATTCCTTGTAGACGGCGACCTGATGCGGGCCAAAAATCTCGCTCTTCATCACCTCGGAGAAACCGAGGATCGCGTTCAGCGGCGTGCGCAGCTCGTGGCTCATCTGCGCGAGGAAGCGCGACTTGGCGACATTGGCGGATTCGGCGCGGTGCCGCGCCTCGTCCGAGATCGCCTTGGCCTGTTCCAGTTCGCCGATCAGCGCGTCCTTCTCCGCGCGCGCTTCCAGCGTCGCGAAGGTCGAGGAGTGCAGCCGGTGCGCCAAAAGCACGAAATAGCCTTCGGCGGCGAGCGACAGCGCCGCCAGGATGTAATTGTCCAGCGAGCCGCTCATCGCAAAGCTCAGCGCCATCGCCACCGCCACGGGCGCGGTGGCCGCAAGCGCCGCAATTGGCAGATTGGCGGCCAGCATGCTCGATACTGCGATCACCAGCAACATCAGGAACATCATCAGCGTTTCCGTGACGACGTCGAACACGGGATGGATCAGGATCGCCATCCAGCACAGGCCGTAGAGCAGGTCGAGCACGACGAAACGCGTGCGCCATTTGCGCGTGACGGCGGGCAATGCCGGCTCGGCGAGATAGCGGCGGCAGCTCTTGGTCATGGCCGCGTGGATGCAGAGCATGCCGACGGTCCAGAGCGCCGCTGGAACCGGCTGCATCCACAGCCCGAACAGCAGGCCGGTCGCGACCACCAGCAACATCACGACGTAAGATGCCGACAGTCGCGTCTGTGCATATTGGCGCAGCATTTCGCTGTCGAAGGCGGGCCGTGTTCCGCTGGTCGACGTTAACTTGTCGCGGGCCTCGCGCACCCGCTGCGCCGCAGCCCGGCGATTGCTCGCCGATGGCACGCTCGCCGGCTCGGCCGGAAGCTGCACGACCTCGGGCTTTTCAGCGGGGTTACTCATCAAGCAACACGAATTCCTGCCCACGCCGACGCGGGCCTTCTGCATTCTCTATCTCTGGCAATAAATCCTTAAGAGCTGACTTAAGGAGCTAAAGAATTGCGTTAACGGGGAGTTAATTCGACGTGTCGAACTGCGGCGAACGGCTGGCTCAATGCATCGCGGCGTGCTGCGCGATATAGACCACGGCCCCGGCCAGATATCCGGCAAGTGCCGGTCCAGCGATGCGGCGGGCGTACCAGAAGAACTCGATCTTCTCGAGGCCCATGGCGGCAACCCCAGCGGCCGAGCCGATGATCAGGATCGAGCCGCCCGTGCCGGCGCAATAAGCGATGAACTCCCAGATGAAGCTGTCGGGCGGATAGTGCGCGAGGTCGTACATGCCCATCGTCGCGGCGACGAGGGGCACGTTGTCGATGATGGCGCTGAGCAGGCCGAGCAGGACGACGATGATGTCCTGGCGGCCGATCGTGGTTTCCAGCCATCTCGCCAGCATCGTCAGGAGGCCGGCATGCTCGAGGCAGGCGACCGCGAGCAGGATGCCGACGAAGAACACGATCGAGCTCATGTCGATCCGGGTCAGCGCATGCGCCAGCGTGAGAGGCTTTCGCACGTGCTCGTCCTTTTCGCGATGAATGATTTCGCCGACCAGCCAGACGACGCCGAGACCGAGCAGAACTCCCATGAAGGGCGGCAGATGCGTGAGCGTCTTGAAGGCGGGCACGGCGATCAGCACGCCAAGCCCAAGGAAGAACATCAAGTTGCGCTCGAACAGCTCGATCTCTTGCAGCCGGTCTTCCTTCGGCGGCGGCGCAATCGTCTTGCCCCTCAGAGAAAAGCTGATGAACGCGAGCGGCACGAGCAGGTTGGCGATCGAAGCCGGAAACACCGCGCCCATGATGTTCACAGGCGAGACTTGTCCGCCGATCCAGAGCATGGTCGTGGTCACGTCGCCGATCACCGTCCAGGCGCCGCCCGCATTCGCGGCGATGACGATGAGGGAGGCGAACAGCAGGCGGTCATCGCGCCTGGCGATCAGTCTCTGGACCAGCGAGACCATGACGATGGTGGTCGTCAGATTGTCCAGGATCGCGCTCAGGAAGAATGCCACGAATCCAACCAGCCACATGAGCTGAACCTGGCTCGTGGTGTGGATTCGCGAGGTGATGACCTCGAAGCCGTCGTGAGCGTCGATTACCTCGACGATCGTCATGGCGCCGATCAGGAAGAACACGATCTGCGCCGTCGCGGCGACGGATTCGTCGAGCTGATGTCCGACCAGGGTGTGGTCGCCGATCGTGACCGCGTACACCGTCCAGAGCAGAACCGCGCCGATCAGCGCCGCCGCGCTCTTGTTGATGCCGAGCGGATGTTCGAACGCGATCGCCGCGTAGGCAACGACGAAGATGGCGGCGATCGCGATCAGCAAGACAGGTCCGGCCTCAAGCGGCCATCAACGTTGCAGCCGCGCGAGCAGGCTCGACGTATCCCAGCGCTTGCCGCCCATCTTCTCGACTTCGGCATAGAACTGATCGACCAGCGCGGTGACCGGCAGGTTTGCACCGTTGCGGCGGGCTTCCGCGATGCAGATCGAAAGGTCTTTACGCATCCATTCGACGGCGAAGCCGAAATCGTACTTGTCGTCGTTCATGGTCTTGTAGCGGTTCTCCATCTGCCAGGATTGCGCCGCGCCCTTGGAGATGGTGTCGATCACGGCCGCAACGTCGAGGCCCGACTTCTTGGCGAAGTGAATGCCTTCAGAGAGGCCCTGGACGAGTCCCGCGATGCAGATCTGGTTGACCATCTTGGTGAGCTGTCCGGAGCCCGCGGGCCCGAGCAGCTTGCACATCCGCGCATAGGCCGCGATGACCGGCTCGGCACCGGCATAAGCGTCCGCTGCGCCGCCGCACATCACGGTCAGGACACCGTTCTCGGCGCCGGCCTGTCCGCCGGAGACGGGGGCGTCGATGAATCTGAAGCCGCCCTTGGTGGCGGCCGCGTCAAGCTCGCGCGCGACTTCGGCGGAGGCGGTGGTGTGGTCGACGAAGGTTGCGCCCTTCTTCATGCCGGCAAATGCGCCGTCGGGACCGATCGTCACCGCGCGCAGGTCGTTGTCGTTGCCGACGCAGCACATCACGAAATCCTGGCCCTCGGCAGCCGCCTTCGGAGTCGGTGCGGTCCTGCCACCGAACTTGTCCGCCCATTCCTTCGCCTTGGCCGCGCTGCGGTTGTAGACAGTGACCTCATGGCCACCCTTCTTGACGAGGTGGCCGGCCATGGGGAAGCCCATGACGCCGAGACCGAGGAAAGCGACTTTAGCCATATGGGTGACCTTGCTTGTGCTTGGGTGTTCTTGCGGTTGTGACCGGCCTTTGAGGCGGCCCGGCCACTTCGAGGGTTTTTGGCGGTTCCGCCCGAAGAGGGCGGATCGGAGGCGCACCATAAACCCTTGAGGCCGGAGGGCAACGGGTTCGTTTGAAGGTCTCCTGTGCTAGGATGAGCGAACAAGGACAAAAAAAGGAGTGCAAGGCATGTCGGTGAGCGTTGGGGTGCTCGATCATTTCAACATCCGGACCCGGAAACTGGCCGAGACCGTTCGCTTCTATGAGGACGTGCTGGGCCTCGAGAAGGGCCCGCGACCCAATTTTGCTTTCCCGGGGGCGTGGATGTACAGCGAGGGCAAGCCGGTGGTGCATCTCGTCGACATTTCCGTGACGGACGAGGCTCAAAAGCCCGATTCAGGCGTTGTCCATCACGTTGCCTTCATCAGCCGGGGTTTCGACGGCATGAGGCAGCGCCTGAGCGGCAAGGGCATGACATTCGACTCCCGGCAGGTGCCCGGCGGCGACCTCTGGCAGATCTTCGTGCACGACCCCAACGGGGTCATGATCGAGCTGAATTACGAGGCGGCCAAGGAGCAGGGGGCGGGGGCCCCTGTCGAGACGGCCAACGATATCGGCAGGCAGTAGCCTTTTGGGCGTTTCCGCTCTAATGGGTCGCATCGTGACTTTAGGAGATGCGCTTTGAGCGTGACGCAGCAACAGGTTCTCGAAATCCTCAGCCGGATCAAGTCGCCGCGCGGGGTCGCGCTCACCAACGCCAATGTGCTGAGCGCGATCAGTGCCAGTGACGGCAAGGTGTTCTTCTCCATCAATGTCGATGCCGCGGAGGCGCGGGCCTGGGAGCATGTCCGGGCCGAGGCTGAGGCCGCCGTTCGTGCCATTCCCGGCGTCACCACGGCCATGGTGGCGCTGACCGCCGAGCGCAAGCCGGGCAGCGCGCCACCTCCGCCGAGCCGCGGCGCGCCCGGGGTACAGCCGGCACATGCTCACCGGCCGCCGCAGGGCGGCACATCGCCGATGTCGCGGCAGTCCGAGATTCCCGGCGTCTCCGCCGTCATTGCGGTCGCTTCCGGCAAGGGCGGGGTCGGCAAGTCGACCACCGCGCTCAACCTCGCGCTCGGCCTGCGCGATCTCGGCCTCAAGGTCGGGCTGTTAGATGCCGACATCTACGGTCCCTCGGTGCCGCGGCTGACGGGCCTGCACGACAAGCCCGAGCTGAACGAGGAGCGGAAGATGATTCCGCTGAAGCGTTTTGGTCTGTCGATCATGTCGATCGGATTCCTGGTCGAGGAAGAGACCGCGATGATCTGGCGCGGGCCGATGGTGATGTCGGCGGTGACGCAGATGCTGCGCGACGTCGAGTGGGGCAAGCTCGACATCCTGGTTGTCGACATGCCGCCGGGCACAGGCGATGCGCAGCTCACGCTCGCGCAGAACGTGCCGCTGAAGGGCGCCGTCATCGTCTCGACTCCGCAGGATTTGTCGCTGATCGACGCGCGGCGGGGCCTTGCCATGTTCAAGAAGGTGAACGTCCCCGTGCTCGGCATCGTCGAGAACATGAGCTATTTCCAGTGCCCGCATTGCGGCACGAAATCGGACATTTTCGGCCATGGCGGAGCGCGACACGAGGCCGAGAAGCTCGCCGTCCCGTTCCTGGGCGAAATCCCGCTGCACATGGTGATTCGCGAGACCTCGGATGCCGGAAAACCGGTGGTCGACAGCGAGCCGGGCGGGCCCCATGCGGCGATCTATCGCGCCATCGCGGGCCAGATCCGGGACCAGCTCAAGTCCGTAATTTCCGCAGGCTAAGGCCCTCCGCCGAGGCATGCGACTTTCGTACAGTCCTGTCATGCCATTGTCGCGTTCCGAAAGCTGGCCTTCCGTGCTAAAGGCCGCGGCAGTCAAGCGCCTTCGGTTCGACGCGGCCATCGCGCATCGCCGAGACCTAGCGGCGGCAAAAGAGACGTCGGGGAAAACGCCCCCAGCAAGGAGAGACCTGAAGATGAAGCGTCGTGATTTCTTGAAAGTGTCGGCAGCAGGCGCGGCGGCGACCGCGGTGGCCTCGCCGGCGATTGCGCAGTCCTCGCCCGAGGTGAAGTGGCGCCTGACATCGAGCTTTCCGAAATCGCTCGATACCATCTATGGCGGCGCCGAGCAGTTGGCGAAGTACGTCGCCGAGATGACCGACAACAAGTTCCAGATCCAGGTGTTCGCCGCCGGCGAGGTCGTACCGGGTTTGCAGGCGCTGGATGCGACCTCCAACGGCACGGTCGAGATGAGCCACACCGTGTCCTACTATTACGTCGGCAAGGATCCGACGTTCGCGATCTACGCCTCGGTGCCGTTCGGCCTCAACGCGCGCCAGCAGAACTCCTGGTGGTACCAGGGCGGCGGCGCCGAGCTTGGGAACGAGTTCTTCAAGAAGACGAACGTGATCGGCTTCCCCTGCGGCAACACCGGCACGCAGATGGGCGGCTGGTTCCGCAAGGAGATCAAGACGGTCGCCGATCTCTCTGGCCTGAAATTCCGCATCGGCGGCATCGCCGGCCAGGTGCTCCAGAAGGTCGGCGTGGTGCCGCAGCAGCTCGCCGGCGGCGACATCTATCCGGCGCTGGAAAAGGGCACCATCGACGCGGCCGAGTGGGTCGGTCCCTATGACGACGAGAAGCTCGGCTTCGCCAAGGTCGCCAAGTACTACTACTATCCGGGCTTCTGGGAGGGCGGTCCGATGGTCCACGCCTTCGCCAACCTGGACAAATGGAATGCGCTGCCGAAGAACTACCAGGCGATCCTGACCAACGCGGCGGCGAACGCCAACACCTGGATGGCGGCGCGATACGACCTGCAGAACCCAGCCGCGCTGAAGCGGCTGGTGGCCGGCGGCACCCAGCTTCGTCCCTTCACCAACGAAGTGCTCGAGGCGTGCCTCAAGGCGACCAACGAGCTGTGGGCCGAGATCTCGGCCAAGAACCCCGACTTCAAGAAGTCGATTGACGCGATGCAGGCCTACCGCTCGGATGAATATCTGTGGTGGCAGGTCGCCGAATACACCTATGACAGCTTCATGATCCGCTCGCGCACCCGCGGCTGATCAGGGCAGGGCCCCCCGGGGGGCCGCAATCCTAGGTCTTAAGTCTTAGTCGGGAAGCCCGGCCTCGTTCGCGAGGCCGGGCTTTTGTGTATGGAAATCGGTAACGGGTTGTTCCATGCTACCCGCCAAGCCTCGCAAGAAGGCTCACACAATCACAACCATCAGGGTAGGAAACATGAAAAGAAGAGACTTCATCAAAGTCACCGGACTTGGCGCCGCCGGCGCCGCCACGCTCGCCGCTCCCGCCATCGCGCAATCGATGCCGGAGATCAAATGGCGCATGCCGACGAGCTGGCCCAAATCGCTCGATACGCTTTATGGCGGCGCCGAGATGATGTGCAAGATGGTCGCGGAGGCGACCGACAACAAATTTCAGATCCAGATCTTCGCTGCCGGCGAGATCGTGCCGGGCCTGCAGGTGCTCGATGCCGTGCAGAACGCGACCTGCGAGATCGGCCACACCGCGTCCTACTATTACTTCGGCAAGGACCCGACCTTCACCTTCGGCTCGTCGGTGCCGTTCGGTCCCAACATGCGCATCAATCAGGCCTGGTACATGCTGGGTGGTGGCCGTGAAGTGCTCAACGAGTTCTACAAGAGCTACAACGTGATCTCGCTGCTTGCAGGCAACACCGGCTGCCAGATGGGCGGCTGGTTCAGGAAAGAGGTCAACACGCCCGGCGATCTCGAGGGCATGAAATTCCGCATCGGCGGCTTTGCCGGTCGCGTGCTCCAGAAGCTCGGTGTGGTGCCGCAGCAGCTTGCCGGCGGCGACATCTATCCGGCGCTGGAGAAGGGCACCATCGACGCGGCCGAATGGGTCGGGCCCTACGACGACGAGAAGCTCGGCTTCTACAAGATCGCGCCGCACTACTACTATCCCGGCTGGTGGGAAGGTGGCCCGATGCTGCTCGCCTTCGTCAACCTCGACAAATGGAACGCGCTGCCAAAGTACTACCAGAGCGTTCTGGAGCAGGCCGGCCACTACGCCAACAACTACATGATGGCGCGCTACGACCAGGCCAATCCGATGGCGCTGCGCAAGCTGCTTGCGAACAACACCAAGCTGCACGCCTTCTCGCCGCCGATCATGGACGCCTGCTACAAGGCGGCGAAGGAGTTGCATGCCGAGGTCAGCGCGACCAACCCCAACTTCAAGAAGGTCTACGAGTCCCTGACCAAGTTCTCGAACGACGGCTACGCCTGGTTCCAGGTCGCCGAGGTCGGCTACGACATCTTCATGGCGCGTCGCTCGCAGAGCTGATCGTAGCATCGCGTTGCGGCGCGATCATCGGTCAAGCAGCGAAAGCTCGGTCTCGCAAGGCGAGGCTGGGCTTTTTGCGTTTGGGAGAGTCCGTTGCGAATGCCGATCAAAAATCTCGAGAACAACCCCATGCAAAGTAGACGGTTGCGGGCTTGGTGCCCGCCCGCCTTCTGCGAAACCGTTTGACACGTCGGGCAAATCAGTGGCAAAACTCTACTATCGAATAATCCGAAATTGGCGAGCGGTGGCGCCGGCTCCGAACTTCGATCGTGCTACGACACGCGATACTTCGCTTCGCGCTTATATCGAGAAGGTCTGCTCCCTGTAGTCAGCAAGGTCGACCCTGATGTCAGCGGTTTCAGATATTCGTCTCGGCCGCGTGCTGGATCCGATGGAACGGATCTCCGAGACCCTGTTCGGCCTCATCATGGTGCTCACCTTCATCTGCAGTTTCGGTGTCGCGACCGCGGACGATATCAGGAGCCAAACGATGCTGGTCGGCGCACTCGGATGCAACCTGGCCTGGGGCATCGTTGACGGTGGTCTTTATCTGTTGGGCTGCATCAATGACCGCGGACTCAAGATCCTGACGATGCGCGCAATACGGCGGTCGCCGGATCCTGAAACGGCGCGGCGCGTCATCACCGACGCGCTGCCACCGGAATTGGCGTCGGTTCTGCCTCTGGAGCAGCTGGAACTGACACGGCAACAGTTGCTGCAGCTGCCCGAACCGTCCGAACGCCCGAGGCTGACGAAACACGACTGGATCGGAGCTCTTGCTCTTTGCCTGCTGAGCTTCGCTTCGACCTTTCCGATCGTAATCCCCTTCATATTCCTGAGCGACGCCAAATTGGCGCTGCGGGTTTCCTACGCCGTCGCCATCGTGATGCTGTTTTGTTGTGGTTACGCGTTCGGATATCGTAGCGGACTTCGACCTTGGGCGGCGGGCCTTTCGATGGTGGTCATGGGTGGTGTGCTGGTCAGTGTGGCGGTAGCTCTCGGAGGATAGGCAAGGGTGCGGCGAAGAGGCGCAGCAGCGGATTGGCAGTTGGGCGGCGTCTCGATTGCTGCGTTCGTTGGTTTGTGGCTGGCGCCGATGGCAGGCAGTGCAACGCGTGCCGAGACTGCCGAGACCAGTGCTAGCGGCGCGATCGGACTTGGCAATCGCGGCTGGTCCGCAGCCGAAACAAGCCACGCCACGTCGGCCAGTGAGCTTGAATTCAGCGCCCGCGCCGGGTTTGCATCTGACTACGTCTATCGCGGGACGACGCTGTCCGGTCGTGACCCCGCGGCGGGCGCCGCATTTGAGGCAAGGTTCGGCTCTTTGTACGCCGGCGCTACGATGGCCACTGTCAGGCTGCCCACCGAACCAGTCGCTGAGTTTACCATGGCAGGCGGTATCCGCCCGAAGATCGCAAATATCGATTTCGATCTCGGCGTGACCTATTTCGCCTATCCCGGAGAAAAGTTCCCCGGCGTGACGAACGGCATCAACTATTGGGAGACGGCCATTCGCGGCGACAAAAGCATCGGCGAGTCCTTTCGCATCGCCGCTGGTTACGCCTATTCTCCGAACGTCTCGAACACCGGTGCCTGGAGTCAATATGTGGCGGCAGGGTTGGGTTATGATGTGCCACCCCCCCAGCTTCCGAAGAACCTGGGCGTGTCGTTCACGACGGCCGTCGGCTATTCCTGGTTCGGCAATCAGGCTCCGCAACTCGGCAGCTTCCCGTTACCTGCCTATCTCAATTGGCATGCGGGCGTGACTTTTACCTACAAGGCCGTCAACCTCGATCTGCGCTACTACGACACCAATCTGTCGAAAGAGAACTGCTTCGTCTTTACTGGAGATCCAAATGCGCGGCCGGGTGGCCGCGTTGATCCCATTACCAACCCCGCTGGCCTGGTCTCGAATTGGTGTGGTGCGACGATCGTCGCCAAAGCCTGGTTCGCTTTTTAAGGCTGTAGGATGGGTAGGGCGAAGCGAAACCCATCCAGAGCGGATCTGGGCGGACCGATCAGTTCGAGATGCGATCTGACTGCTGTGGCATGTCGCGCAATTTTTCGAGGATCGAAACGGTTGTCGCTCCGTTCGCGCACATTCCAGTCGCGGTTTCTCCGAAGTCAACGAGGCTATGATACTTTGGCTTGGGAGCTTTCTGTAGCGGTACCATCCAGGCATCGAGGCCCCGCCGCTTCAACTCATCGAAATAGAGCTCCTGCGTAGAGAACGGAATATTGGTGTCGCGCGGGTCGGCAAGCAGGAATATCCGTGGCCCGGGGTGGTTTGGTATTTGACGTATCGAGTCGTAGGGATCAAAGAACACTTCTGTCTTCAGACGACGCACAAAGCCTCTTTTCTCCAGTCTTGCGCGATAGGCGGCCGCAGGAGAGGACAGGATCGCACATTGAATATCGTTGCGCCGGGCGAGGAATTCAGCGGCGAGCGTTCCGCCACCACTGTGTCCACCGAGCACCCATCGATCGATGTGGTAACGAGCCTTCAACGCATCAATCTGAGCTTCCATCAGTCTCGCTTCTAGAGGCGTGTGCCTGACGTCATAGTGTTTGCCGGCGCTGCCATAGGTGCCAGGTCGCGCGAGGAAAATATAAGGTATGGCGTATCGGTTGGATAAGGTCATGGACTGTTCAACCATCGATGCGACCCCCAATCCTTGCTGATGGGCGACACCTCGCGGGCCTCCCATCACATCCCCGGGCATCCAGGCAGCAACAAGCGAATTCTGCCCATTGAGTGCGAGGCCGGCGGCATAGTACCTGAGGCAGTAACTCCGATTCTCAACGCGAACCCAAACCGCGGTCTGGCGGTGCTCCATTTCTTCGCAGGCTGGCCGAGTAATCTGCATCCCGTTGATGACCGTGACCGCATCGAACATTCCGTCGTCCGGTAGAGACTGAGCCAAGATCGTACCCGGAGCCATCAGCAAGATTGCGATGACCAACGAGGAAATGAGAGTTACAGTTCTGGCTGTTCTCAATATTCACTCCAGTGGTCGACGAGTCGTTTGCGCACGGCGAATAACGAGTCCTGATCAGGTGGTCCAGCAAGATCGGGAGATGGCTGATGCGTCGCGGTAGGCGGTTAGCAAATCACGTCTGCTCTGCACTTCGAAAGAGGCGTAATCGCGGCCCGCAAAATCGGAGCGACGAGCTTGCACCGGAGGTTGTATCGGCGAAGATTTTGTTGAAGAGTGCCAGTTGGCGAATATTGGGGATCCCTTCAATGACTAAGCCTACGATCATCGGCGCGCTTTTCCTGCTGGTTGTTTCGACGGCAGCCAGCGCCGAATGCTCGCCTCAGACATTGCAGGGCCAGTACATATTTTCAGCGAGAGGCTTTATCGAGCCGCTTGCGCCTAATGTGCAGCGAGTCCATTCCGGACTGCTTGTGTTCGATGGTGTTGCCAAGCTTTCCGGTGCCGAGACCTCCAGCCGCGGGGGAAAGATTGCCAGAGAACAGAGGCTGAAGGGTACCTACACTTTGAACGGAGATTGCGCCGGAAGAATCACGATAGACTCGCTGGCTCTACCCAATCTGCAAACTCATTGGGACGTTTTTGTCACCGCCGACGGCAAGAAGGCAAGTATGATCCGCACCGATCCCGGATCGATGTCAGTCCGCAGCCTTGAAAGGTAGTTCTGGGCGCTGCCGCAGTTTGCCTTGCCGTTTGATCTGGTGGCGACTGACCATCATCGCATAATCTGAAATTGGCGAGCCCCGGCGCCGACGACCGTGCGACAGTGGACACCACTTGGGGCCGAGTTGGGTCACCGGCCGACCTGCCAGCTATGGGTTTCGCTTTCGCTCTACCCATCCTACGTGCCACGAGCTTATGTTTTAGCCAGCTCCGTCAGCTTCGCGCCGGTCAGGCGGAAGAATCGCTTCTTTTGCGGTTCGCAGGTTGATCACAAGCTCGAATTGCGTCGGCTGCTCTTCTTCAGCCGACGTCATTGTTCAATTCGGCATGCCGGTTACTCGATAACCTCGTCGGTCCGGAGGAGCATGGATGTCGGCATGGTCAGATTCAGAGCCTTTGCCGTCTTCAAATTCACGACCAGATCAAATCGGGTCGGGCGCTCCGCCGGTAGGTCGGCAGGCTTTGCTCCTTGCAAGATCTTTCCGGCCATCGACGCGGTCTGGCGATAAATGCCCTCCAAATTCGGCCCGTAGGACATCAGCCCGCCGGCACGGGCAAAATTTGCAAACGGCGAAACCGCCGGCAGCCGATATTTGAGAGACAGTTCGGCCATCTGTTTGGAATTGATAGACACAATCGGGGACGACAAAATCAGAAGTCCATCCGGGCGGCGTGCGCTGGCGGCCGCGAAAGCTCCCTCGAGATCGGCAAACGATTTGATTTCAATCGTCTCGGTCCTGACGCCAGCAGACTGGGCGGCATTGGCAACTGCCGTTGGTTGCACGATAGATGTAGCCGGGTCCCAGAGATCAACAACGGTTGCGCAGCCGGGAATAGCTTCCTTGAGGAGTTCAAGCCATTTGCTGCTGAACTCGGGGAAGTCGGCGAAAACGCCGGTGATATTACCGCCGGGATGGGCATAGCTGCCGAGCCAATCGGCTTCGACAGGATCGCCGTCCAAAGCGAATGTCACGATGGGAATCGTGCGGGTCAGGGCATGAGCCGCTCTCATGTTTGAGGGGCCAGTGGTAATCAGAACGTCGATCCCCTCAGAAATCAACTCCTTGAGCAGCGGCACGATGCTCGCTTCATCTGCGCCGCTGGCCCGCGTGACAAGAACGATCTGGTCCGGCTCATGAAAGCCCTCGCTGCCCAATCCCTCCAACAGCCAGACACGGCGCGACTTCAACAGATCCTCGGGACCAGGAAACAGAAAGCCAACTTTGCGAACGGGGCTTCGCGCCTCCGCAGCGACGAAGGCTGGAGATACCAGCGCACCGACGGTTCCAAAAACGAAGTCGCGCCGTCTCATGAGTCACCCCATCAAGAGCACTCGTCCGCCGAAGTTCGACTGCGTCACCGCAACTCGAGACGATGAGGCATTGATGCCAGCCGCTGACACATGAACTCAGGATGCCGCATATTCGTGTCAGTGTCAGCTGCCGCGAGGCGATCAAGCCGTGAGGTCGGGCAGGCCAGATCGCGACGGCCGTTCACTTGCAATGCTTACATGAAGCTTACAGATGTCGAAGAGGCGGATGGGGTTCGTTGCTGGCCGAGACCCGCCCCCTCAAGGCTGATCAGTCCTTGCCAGATGCTTTCGGAAGAAGGCCAGTATGGCGGCGTTGAACTCCGCATGAAAGGCGACCCGGTCGAACGCGGGTCTGTCGGTACATATGCTGGGCAGTCTCTTCGCCAGATCCGGCGTGCAGGGCGGAAGGAATGCAAAATGACCGGCGCCCGGCACCAGGTGGTAATCGGGTTTGATCGGCAGGTCGCGATCAATCGCTGAAACATAGTCCGGCGTGACTTCGCCGCCGGTTTTGTCTTCTCCACTCAGCTCCGACGCCCAAAGTTGGGTCGGGATTTTCACGTTCTTCAAGCCGTCCGGGTCGAACAATGGACCGAAAGCCGGATCGGCAATGACAAGGGCCTTGAGGCGCTGGTCATGCACGAATGCTTGTGTCGGGATCTCATTTCGTCGCAGGTCTGTGCAGCTGGGTTTCGCAGAACCGTCCGGGCAGAACGCGACAGCCCTTCGGAGATCGGGATTGCCGCCCGCGACAATCAGGCCTGTGTAGCCGCCCCTCGAAAAACCAAAGAAACCTATATTTTGGGGATCGAGTTTCGAATGATCAGACCATGTCGCGAGCATGTAATCGATCAATCTCTTGATGTCGGCCGGACGTTCAGCGTACGCGGCGAGCGTGTCCGCACGGCTCATATCGCCGCCCCCTGCGTCGACCGGATGATTGAGCGCGACAACGACGAACCCGCCATCCGCGAGGACCTCGGCCGTGTCATGGTGACCGACGAACGATCCTCCGTAGCCATGCGAGATCACGATCAATGGCAATTTTTCACCGGACACGACGCAGTTCTCTGTCGCGAGCAGAACAGTCGTGCGAATTTTCATCTCGCCTGGCTGTTCCGGGCAAGGAGACCACACGGCAGCTCGGAGCATTGGCAAGCCGGTCTCGGCCGGCACCGTGATCAGACGAAAGCCGGCCGCGTGGACGAGCGTCGCCACCAAGCAGAAGGCGGATGCGAGCGTGAACCTGAAGACGTGCATGCATGCTCCCATCACGAAATCTCGGTCTTGCCAAAGCCTACTTCGTGGAACCGATCACTGCGCCACCCGCGTATCCAGCACCGGGTCTTTGCCACTGTATCAGTGAGACGATAATTTGGCCTCGCTGACCTTCATGGCAGGGGCAGGCTGGTCTGCAAACACACATTCGCGCCAGACGGCTGTTGTGCATTGCGCCGGCCAGCCGCCGCCGAGCGCCATGAACAGCGCCGCGGTGTCCGAGAGCCGCGTCGCCTCGGCCTGCACGCGGGTGATCGCGGCGTTGAAATAGGCCTGCTGCGCGTTCAGCACCGTGACCTGGGTGATCTGGCCGAGCACGAGCTGCTTCTGCACGATATCGAGGCTCGCTTTCGCCGCGGTCTCGGCCTTGATCGCGGCCTGCACGGCGCGCGCGTCCGCTTGCAGGGAACGCAGCGCGTCGGCGACGTTCTGCATCGCCGTGATGACGGCCTGGCGGTAGAGCGCCTCGGCCTGGTCGAGCGCGGCCTCGGCGGCCTTCTGCTTGTGATAGAGGGTGAGGCCATCAAACAGCGGCTGCGTCGCGCTCGCGGCCACCGTATAGAACAGCGTGCCCTGCGTGAACAATTCGGCCGGCTTGAAGGCGCTGGTGCTTGGATTGCCCGTCAGCATGAGGTTCGGCAACCGCGCGGCGATCGCGACGCCGATTTGAGCGCTCGCTGAATGCATGTTCGCTTCGGCTGCGCGCACGTCGGGGCGCTGGGCGACCAGCGTGCTCGGCAGGCTTACCGGCAGGTTGGCGGGCAAAGCGAGGTGCTGGAGGTCGAATTTTTGCAGCACCTCGTCGGCGGAGAACTGTCCCGCGAGTGCGGTGAGGAGATCGCGTTGCACCGCGAGCTGCTTTTGCAGCGGCGGCAGAGTCTGCTCGGCCTGGGCGAGGGCGGTCTCTTGCGTGAGCACGTCGACCTGCGCGGCCTGACCCGCCTCGAACTGGGTCTTGAGAATGCCGAGGATGTCGCGTTCGATCTTGACGATGCGCTCGGTCGCGGCGATCTGGCCGCGCAGCGAGGCCTCTTGAATGGCCGCCGTGACGACATTGGCGGTCAGCGCCAGATAGGCTGCCTCGAGCTGGAACTGGGCCTGCTCGGTCTGGGCATCCAAGCTTTCGACGGCGCGGAAGTTCTGGCCCCAAATGTCGGGCACGAAGCTGATATTGAGCTGCACCGTGTGCAGCGTATAGCGCGACTGCGGCGCGTCCATCGGACTGGACTGCGTCGCGTTGGAGAATTGCTGGTCGGACGGCGTGGTGTTGACGCCGACCTGCGGGAAGAACAGGCCGCGTTGTGCGAGCGCGTTGAAATTGGCAACCTTAATCGCAGCTTCGGCCGATTGCAGCGAGGGATTGTGCTCGACCGAAAGGCGGATCAACTGGTTCAGCGGTTTCGAGCGAAACGCCGCCCACCAGCGCGTCGGGATGTCGGCGCCCTCGACGAATTGCTGCCGTGGCACGCGCGGACCATCGGTATCGGCGCGGGGCGAGGCGAGCGGCTCCGGGGTATAGCGGGAGACGTCGGGCGCCGGCGGCGGCTCGAAGTTGGGGCCGACGGCGCAGCTTGCGAGGGACAGGCTTGCTGCGCTGGCGAGCAGTGCGTTGCGTATTGTGCTCTTGATCATCACGCGGCGCATCGCAACCGTCCTAACGAACCGCTTCGGGAGGCGCGGTCGTCGCGCGGTTCTCGTGCGGAACGGCTCGTTCCCGCGACAGGAAGATCTTGCGTAGCGCCGGCGCGACCACGAGCAGAAGGAGCGGGCCGATGAACATGCCGCCGACCACGACGGTCGCAAGCGGCCGCTGCACCTGGCTGCCGATGCCGTGCGACAGCGCCGCCGGAAACAGTCCGACGCCGGCCGAGAGCGCGGTCATCAACATCGGCCGCATGCGCTGCTCCGCGCCGGAGAACACGGCCTCCGCGATGCTCATGCCGGAGGCGCGCAGCTCGCGGAAATAAGTGATGTTCAGGATGCCGTCCATCACGGCGACGCCGAACAGCGAGATGAACCCGATCGCGGCCGAGATGCTGAAATCGAGATTGGCGAGGTACAACGCAATCAGCCCGCCGCCGACGGCGAAAGGAATGCCGGCGAGCGCGAGCAGGCTGTCGCGTACCGAATTGAAGAGGCTATAGAGCAAGACGAAGATCAGGAGCAGGGTCACCGGCACAACGACCATGAGGCGCGCCTTCGCCGCCTCGAGGTTGTCGAACTCGCCGGACCAGATGATGCGATAGCCGGGCGGAAGCTGGACATCTTCCGCGACGCGCTGCTGCGCCTCGGCGACCGTGCCGCCGAGATCACGGCCGCGCACGCTGAATTTGATCGGGATGTAGCGCTGGCTGCGCTCGCGATAGATGAACAGCGCGCCGGTATCGAGGGTGATGTCGGCAAGCTCGCTCAGGGGGATGTAGGCATTGATGCCCGACGGCGTCGAATAGGCGACCTTGAGGTCGCGCACCGCGTCGATGCTCTCCCGGAATTTGTGATCGAGCCGGACCGCCACCGCGAAGGAACGATCGCCTTCCAGCACGTTCGTCGCGATGGTGCCGCCGAGCGCGGCCTGCACCACGGCAGTGATGTCGCCGGTGTTGAGTCCGTAGCGCGCGGCTTTCTCTCTGACGACCCTGATGTTGAGGTTGGGCTGGCCGACGAGGTGGAAGACGCCGAGATCGGCGACGCCGCGGACGTCCCGCATGACGTCCATGACCTTGGTGGCGGTCTGCTCCAGCACGTCCAGATTCGGGCCGATGATCTTGACCGAGTTGGCGCCCTTCACGCCGGACAGCGCTTCCTCGACGTTGTCCTGGATGTATTGGGAGAAGTTGAAGGTGACGCCGGGAAGCTCCTCGTCGAACTCCTTCTGGAGCTCCTCGGTAAGCTTCTCCTTGGTCAGGCCCTTCGGCCATTCGTCGAACGGCTTGATCGGTGCGAACAGCTCGACGTTGGAGAAGGGCGAGGCGTCGCTGCCGTTGTCAGGGCGGCCGTGCTGGGAGACGACCGTGATGATCTCGGGGTGCCGGAGCAGGATGTCGCGCATCTTGCGCGTCGCCTCGGTGCCGGCTTCGAGCGAGATCGTCGGCGGCATCGCGGCGCGGATCCAGAAATTGCCCTCTTCGAGCGCCGGCAGGAATTCGCTGCCGAGCCGGCTTGCCGCGAGCGTCGAGATGGCGAGGAAGATGACGCCCACCGTCACCGCCAGCTTCACCTGCGACAGCGCCCAGCGCAACACCGGCGTGTAGACCTTGCGCAAGCACCGCACGATGACCGTCTCGGTTTCCTCGATATGCTCGGGCAGCAGCAGCGCGGCGAGCACCGGTGTCACCGTGAAGGTGGCGAGCAGGGCGCCCGCGAGCGCGTAACCATAGGTACGAGCCATCGGACCGAAGATCTGGCCCTCGACGCCCTGCATGGTGAACAGCGGCACGAAGGCGGTCACGGTGATCGCGGCGGTGAAGAACACCGCCTTGTCGACCTGGAGCGCGCTGACGAAAATCATCCGTAGCCGCTCGGTCCAGCGGGCGCTGGAAGGCTGGCCATGGGTGGGCGCGGTCGGATCAGTGCCCCAAAAGCCTTCCGCGAGATTTCGCAGCACGCGCGCGCGGCTCTCAGGGCTCGATTGGAAATTGCGAAAAATATTCTCCATCATGATGACAGCGGAATCGACGATGATGCCGAAATCGACCGCGCCGAGCGACAGCAAATTGGCGTCCTCGCCTTGCAGCACCAGAATGATGATGGCGAAGAACAGCGCGAACGGAATGTTGGCCGAGACGATCAGCGCGCTGCGCAGATCGCCCAGAAACACCCATTGGATCACGAACACCAGGAGGCAGCCGAATACGAGGTTGTGCAGCACCGTGTGAGTCGTGACGCCGACGAGCGAGCTGCGGTCGTAATAGGACACGACCTTCACGCCTGCCGGCAAGGTGCCGTCGCTGTTGATCTTGGCGACCTCTTCCTCGACCTTCGGAAGGATGTCGTTGGTGTGCTGGGTGCGGCCCATGACGACGATGGCGGCGGCGACGTCATCGTCCTTGTCCTTGCCGGCGATGCCGAGCCGCGGCACGTATCCGACCGAGACTTTTGCGACGTCCTTGATCTGGAGCGGCAGACCACCCGACTGGCTGAGAACGATATTCTCGATGTCGCCGACCTTGTAGCCCTTGGTGATGTCGTCGGCGCCACCGGAGTCGATCAGGCCGATGCCGCGGATGTTGATCGACTGCTGGCCGATCGCGATCTCGCGCCCGCCAACATTGACGTTGGCATTGCCGAGCGCGGTGACGAGCTGCGGCACGGTGATGTTGTAGGCCTCGAGCTTGGCGAGGTCGGCGTCGACGTTGAACTGCTTGGTCGTGCCGCCCCAGGAATTGATCTGCACCACGCCCGGAATGGTCATCAGGCGACGGGTGACGACATAGTCCTGCAGCGTGCGCAGATTGGTCAGCCCGAAGTTCGGCGGGCCGACGAGCTGGTAACGATAGATCTCGCCGACCAGGCTCGACTGCTGGATCGTCGGCACCAGATTGCCGGGCAGGGTGATGTTCTGCTGGATGCTGTTGGCGGCCTGCGTCAGCGCGAAGTAATAGTCAACGCCGTAGCGGAAGGTGACACGAACGAAGGACAAGCCGTAGAACGAGGTCGAACGGATGCTGACGACGCCTGGCGTAGGGTACAGCCCGACCTCCATCGGGATGGTGTAGTACTTCTCCATCTCCTCGGCCGACAGCCCCGGCGCCTGCGCGGTGATCTCCAGGATCACGGGCGCCGGATTGGGATAGGCCTCGATGTTGAGCTTGCCGAAGGCCGCAAGCCCGGCGGCGCAGAACACGACGAGGCCGAGCACGACGATCGCGCTGCGGGTCAGGCCGAAATTGATGATGCTCTTGACCAAGATCTTGGACTTGGCGCCGCAGGGCGCGGTTGGCGGACAGGGGTTTCAGCCCGTGGTGGCGGTGGCGAGCTTGTTGGAGAGGAAGATGGCGCCGGTCGAGGCGACGAGCTCGCCCGGCTTCAGGCCGTCGAGGACCTGCCACCACCCATCCTGGGCAATGCCGACCTTCACGTTACGCCGCTCGAAGCGGTGCCGGTCGGTGGTGACCCAGACCGTCATGGTGCCGTCACCTTCGCGAACCACGGCGTCCAAGGGCACGCCAACCGAGAGTTTCGGGCCGTCGATCTCGATGGTGAAGCTCGCCAACATGCCGGCGCGCAGCTTGTGGGTGGGATCGTCGATCACCGAGCGGACGAGCTGCCTGTGCGTGTTCGGATCGATGTTGAGCCCCAGCGTGGTGACGTGGCCCCGAAACACCTCGTCCGGATAAGCGGGGACGCTGACGGTGACCGCCTGGCCGATCTGGTAGGCCGGCGCGTCGATCTCGATGACGTTGGCGACCATCCACATCGTCGAGAGGTCGGCCAAGGTGAAGGGCGCCGGCGCGTTGCCGGGTTGAACGTAAAGTCCCGGTGCCGCATTGCGGGCGACGACCTGGCCCGAGATCGGGCTCGGCACGATCAGGATGGAATCGACCTTGCGGTCGGCGACGATGCGATCGATCTCCTCATCGGTCTTGCCGAAGATGCGCACGGCATCGCGCGCGGCCTTGTAGTTGCCTTCCGCGGTCTGCTGATCGGAGGTCGCCTGGTCGACGTCCTTCTGTGCGCCGCCGCCGGTCTTCAGAAGCTGCTTGACGCGCGTCAGTGTGCGGGTCTGGAGCTCCAGCACGCCGGCGGCCGCGAGCAGGGTGGACTCGGCCTGAAGCAGGTCGGGGCTGTCGATGGTGAACAGCGTCCGTCCCTTGGCGACGGTCTCGCCGACGTTGAAAAATGTGTCGACGATCTTGCCTGCGTTGGGCGTGAACACCTGCACCAGCATGTTCTGGTTGAAGTCAATCGATCCGACAGCGTTCTTCATGACGCGGAAGGCGCGCGGCTCGGCGGGCAGAACTTTGAAGCCCTCAACTTGCTTGCCAGTGACGTTCACGGCTTGTTGAGCGATATCGACGTCGCTGTCGGTGGCCGGCTGGTCTGCCTTGGCCGGGCGCACCTCGTTGGTTCGCGTCAACAACCAGGCGCCGACAGCGAGCACGGCCGCCGCAGCAATGCTCGCTGCAAAGCCCGCATGCTTGATGCGAAATGCCATAGCCCATGCTCACCTTGGTTGTTTCGGACGCGTTTGCTCACAACCGGACCATCGCCGTGCAGCGGAGGCGCGGCGACGCAAACGTCGTGGCAAAAGGCGGAACTCTGGTATCAGGCTTGCCTGACGCCCACCTTACGCGCCGCAGCATGCCGGAAGCGCCAGCTTTTTTGCTGGCCGAAGCCAACGAATGATGGGAGACATCGGTCATGGAGCGCAGGCTATTCGGGCCTGTTGCAATTGCGGATTGGACGAATGCGTCTTCTGATCGTCGAGGACAATGTCGAGCTGTCGCGACTGGTCGCGAACGGCCTGATCGCGGCGGGCTATCAGAGCGACATCGTCAGCAGCGCGGCCGAGGCGCGCGAGGCGGTACGCAATGTCAGCTATGCCGCGATGATCCTCGATCTCGGTCTGCCCGATGGCGATGGTCTTGCGGTGCTGCGAGAGCTGCGCCGCCACATGGACCCGCTGCCGGTGCTGGTGCTGACCGCGCGCGGCGGCTTGCAGGATCGTGTCAGCGGCCTGCGCAGCGGCGCCGACGATTATCTCGCAAAGCCGTTCGCGCTGGAGGAGCTGGTGGCGCGGCTGGAGGCGATCCTGCGCCGCCCCGGCCAGTTGCTCGGCCGTTCGCTGCGGCTAGCCAATCTCGTCTACGACACCGAGAGCCGGCAGATATTCGTCGACGACCAGCCGCGGATCATCTCCTCGCGCGAGACATCGGTGCTGGAGATCCTGCTGCGGCGGCAGGGGCGGGTGGTGCCGAAGAAGAACGTCGAGGACCACATTTTCGGGCTCGAGGGCGAGGTCGCCTCCAACGCCGTGGAAGTCTACGTCTCGCGGCTGCGCAAGCAGCTCGCCGAGCACGGCGCCAAGGTCGTGATCCATACCATCCGGGGTGTCGGCTACCTGATGGCCGAGGAGAAGTAGCGTGCTGCGCCTGAGGTCGCCGACATTCAAATCGCTGATCTGGCGCGTCGTCTTCCTGCACATCGTCGCGGTCGCCGTGGTGGCGATCTTCCTGCCGCTGGTCTTGTTCTGGCTGTTGAACTCGGAGATCGGCGAGCTGCATCGCGCGGCCATGCGCGCGCAGGCCGAGGTGCTGGCCGAACGTATTGCCGTGCAGCCGGACGGCAGGATCACGTTCAACCTGCCTGACAGCCTCCGCGGCCTCTATTCGGAGGCCTATGGCCGCTATCAATACGACATCAGCGATGCCGACGGCAGGGTGCTGTTCTCCTCGCACAAGAAGACCGGAGCGGCAGCCTCGGAGACCATTTCCGGCGCGGGCGTCACGCGCACCGTCGACGACAAGACCGTGCGCATCCAGGTCGCCGAGGATCTCGCCCATCGCGACGTCATCATCGACGACATCGTCGCCAACTTCTTCCGGCGCGTCGGCTGGATCACGATTCCGATCCTCCTGGTTCTGCTTGCCACCGACATCATCATCTTCCGCCGCGCCATCTCGCCGCTGCTGAAGGCCTCGGAGGAGGCGACCAATATCAGTCCGGCGCGCACCGATATCCGTCTGCCGACGGAGCAGATCCCACGCGAGATCATGCCGCTGGTTACCGCCGTCAACCAGGCGCTCGACCGGCTCGAGGATGGCTTTCGCGTGCAGCGGCAGTTCACCGCGGACGCCGCGCATCAGCTGCGCACCCCGCTCGCGATCCTGCGCACGCGGATCGAGACATTGGGCGATGGCGCGGCCAAGGAGTCGCTGCACGCCGACATCGAGGGCATGAGCCGGATCGTTGCGCAGCTGCTGGAGATCGCCGAGCTCGATACGCTGGTGCTCGATCCCGGCGAGACCGCAGACCTGCGTGCCGTCTGCGCCGAGGTGATCGGCTCGATCGCGCCGCTCGCGCTCGCCCAGCACAAGGATATCGCGCTAAGGGGCACCGATGCGCCGGTCCTGATCCACGGCAATTCCGAGATGCTGCAGCGGGCGATCTTCAATCTCGCGGAAAACGCCATCAAGTTCACCGCGAAGGAGACCGCCGTTGACGTCGAGGTCAGCGGCGATGGCGTGGTGCGGGTGCGCGACTGCGGTCCGGGCATCGCGGAAGCCGAGCGCGAGCTGATCTTTCAGCGCTTCTGGCGCGCCGACCGCCAGCGCAGCGACGGTGCGGGCCTCGGGCTGTCGATCGTGCGCGGCGTCGCGGAGGATCACGCGGCCAGCATCGCCGTCGAAAATCTCCCCGGCGGCGGCGCGCAGTTCACGCTGTGCTTCAAGCTGGCGGAAAAGATGTCTGCTGCAGCCTCTCCCCTTGCGGGAGCGGGTGGATCGCATCGTCAGATGCGAGCCGGATGAGGGGTTCTCTCCGCGAGATCAACTCCTGTATGGAGCGCGGAGAGAACCCGTCATCCGGCGCTTTCGCGCGCCACCTTCTTCCGCAAGGGAAGAAGGAAAAAGCGCGCGCGGCCTACTTCTGCGGCGGGCCGAGGTCGAGCGGGGGCAAGTCGATCTGTGGCACCTCGATCTTCACCTTGTCGAGATCGACAGTGACCGGCTTGTCGAGCAGGCCCGTCACCACGGACGGGAAGACGATCACGAGCAGCACCATGATCATCTGCAATCCGATCCAGGGCACCGCGCCCCAATAGATGTCCGAGCTCTTCACCGAGCGCGGCGCGACGCCACGCAGGTAGAACAGCGCGAAGCCGAACGGCGGATGCAGGAACGAGGTCTGCATGTTCACGCAGAGCATGACGCCGAACCAGATCAGCGCGGCGTCGGGGCCGACCACCGGCGCCAGCATCTTCTGCGCGATCGGCGCGATCATCGGCAGGATGATGAATGCGATCTCGAAGAAGTCGAGGAAGAACGCGACGAAGAAGATGAAGAGGTTGATGAAGATCAGGAAGCCCCAGACGCCGCCGGGCAGGGACGTGAGCAGGTGCTCGAGCCAGACGCCGCCGTTGCAGCCCAGGAACACGATCGAGAAGCACGTCGAGCCGATCAGGATGAAGGTGACCATGCAGGTGATGCGCATGGTCGTCTCGTAGCCCTGCTTGATCAGATCGCGCAGGTCCGGAATGCGGGCCGCCTCGATGCAGATCCAGGCAACCGCGAGGTAGGTGATCGCATAGGCGATCTTGAAGACGATGTTCTCGCTGAACAGCATCGCGACGATCGTGCCGATGCCGGCGGTGATGACGCCGATGATCAGGATCTTGCGTCCCGTGGAGGAAAAGTCCTTGTGGTGGATGGCGGCGAGGACGATGGCGCCGACCGCGCCCATCGCGCCGGCTTCGGTCGGGGTCGCAAGTCCCAGCATCATGGTGCCGAGCACGACGAAGATCAGGACCGCGGACGGAATGATGCCGAGCAGGCACTTCTTCCACAGCGCCCAACCGGCCAGCGTGCGCGCCTCTTTCGGCACTGCAGGCACGTGGTGGGGCTTGATGATGCCGAGCACGAAAGTGTAGCCGGCAAACAGCACGATCTGGAAGATCGAAGGACCCCAGGCGCCGAGATACATGTCGCCGACGGACTTGCCGAGCTGGTCGGCGAGCACGATCAGCACCAGGGAGGGCGGCACGAGCTGCGTGATGGTGCCGGAGGCCGCCAGCACGCCCGTGATGTAGCGGATGTTGTAGCCGTAGCGAATCATCACCGGCATCGAGATCAGCGCCATGGCGATGACCTGCGCCGCCACCGTGCCGGTGATGGCGCCCAGGATGAAGCCGACGATGATCACGGAGTAGCCGAGGCCGCCGCGGATCGGGCCGAAGAGCTGGCCCATGGAATCCAGCATGTCCTCGGCTAGCCCGCACCGCTCCAGCACCGCGCCCATGAAGGTGAAGAACGGGATCGCGAGCAACAGCTCGTTGGCGAGCACGCTGCCGAACACGCGGCCCGGAATCGCCTGAAGGAAGTTCAGGTCGAAGAAGCCGAGATGGATCGCGAGGAAGCCGAAGGAGAGGCCGAGCGCCGCCAGCGTGAACGCGACGGGGTAGCCGATCAGCATCGCCACCACCAGGCCGCCGAACATCATCGGCGGCATCATCTCCAGCGTAATGGTCATTGGGTCGGTCTCTCGTACTTGGCGTCGATCGTCACATAGCCCTGGAGAGCCGCGATACGCTTGATGACTTCGGATACACCCTGCAGCGCCAGCATCACGAAACCTGCGGGGATCACGAACTTGATCGGCCAGCGGATCAGGCCGCCGGCATTGCCGGACATCTCGCCGACGTCATAGGCCTGCATGAAGAACGGCCAGGAGAGTTTTGCGAGCAGGAGGCAGGAGGGGATCAGGAAGAAGAGCGTGCCGATCAGATCGAGCCAGAGCTGGCCGCGCTCGGACAGCATCAGATAGAAGATCTCGACGCGGACGTGCTCGTTGCGCTTGAAGGTATAGGACGCGCCGAACATCACGAGCACGGCGAACATGTACCATTGCAATTCCAGCCAGCCGTTCGACGAGTAGCTGAAGGCGTAGCGGATCATGGCATTGGCAGCGCTGACGAGGCACGCCAGCAGCACCAGCAGGTTACAGATGTTGCCGATCTTTTCATTGAGGAGGTCGATGGCGTTGCTCACCGCCAACAATGGACGCATCTTACTTTTCTCCGCCGCGGCCTTTATTATTCATTGGGGGGTGCATGTGCATGCATTGCTCGGCCGGCGCGCGAAATACACGCGACCTTGACGGCTCGTCATCCGGAGCGATTGCAGCGACAGTCCTCCCTCGTGCCTCGCCATCTTGATCGCGCTCGCCTTCTAGGCAGCGCGCCGGCTTATGCTGCCGGACAGCCAAGGCGCAGGCACCATTTCAGCGGGCTCGCGCGCCGTCAATCGGAAAATGGGCAAATTGACGCTTGCTCAGGGGGTTAGGTTATCGGCGGCCCCCGTAATTCTCCTAGCCGCCAGTAACGCTCATGTGCCGGCTGACGCTCGGGCGGTTGTGCCGGCGGTCGATGATGAAATCGTGCCCTTTGGGTTTGAGGCCAATCGCACGGTCGATCGCGGCCGCAAGCAGCGCATCCTCAGTGGACTCTCGCAGAGGCTTGCGCAAGTCGGAGGCATCCTCGTGACCGAGGCAGGTGTGCAGGGTACCAGTGCAGGTGATGCGCACCCGGTTGCAGGATTCGCAGAAGTTGTGGG